>CAKKSP010000001.1 GCA_919902045.1 Omnitrophica bacterium GWA2_41_15
TTGAAAGCTTGCGCTCAAACAAAACTACTTTCTTCTTTGCCTTAGCAAGGAAATACCCTAAACATAACCCTGCAGGGCCTCCTCCTACAATAGCCACGTCTACATCTAAAGCATCAATTAGTTTCTTCTGGTAAGTATCAATGATCGCCTGCGAAATTTTTACTTCATCGAGTTTCATAGTTTCCCCCCGTTTTTAGTCCCTGAAATTAATACACTCCTGGCATTACGCTATTACAATACCTACACTTCCCGTCCCGAATATTATTTTCAAGTATATCAAATCCCTCCCGTTTTACCAGCAATTTCCCGCAAGAATAACAAGAGGTATCATTACCAAAACCAAGGACATTCCCGGCATAAACAAAACGCAATCCTGCAGCCTTACCTATATCTATTGCTACTTTAATAGTAACTTCCGGAGTAGAATCGTAATTCTTAAAACGATAATCCGGATGAAACCTGGATAAATGCCAGGGAATATCACAGCTTACAGAAGCAATAAAATCGGCAATCTGCTTAAGCTCGCCTTCTGAATCGTTTTCTCCCGGTACTATTAGGGTAGTAATTTCAACCCAAATTCCTAACTCATGCATCAACCTTATAGAATCAAGCACGGGTTTGAGGCTAGAAGCACAAATATTCCGATATGCACTTTCGCGAAAAAATTTTAAATCCACATTTGCCGCATCTAGATAAGGCTTAATTACTTCAATACACTGACGGCTCATATAACCGTTAGTAACAAAAACATTGTATAAACCTTTAGCTTTAGCAAGTTTTGCGATATCAAGGGCGTATTCAAAAAATATTGTCGGCTCGGTATAGGTATAGGAAATACTCCGGCAATTATTAATAACCGCCTGCTCTATAATTTCTTGAGGCATTACCTCATCTTCTCGGGCACTTACTCCTCCGCTATAGTTTTTCTGCGATATACTCCAATTCTGACAAAATCCACAGCGGAAATTACAACCTAAAGTAGCCAAGGAAAAACTTCTTGAGCCGGGCAGAAATTGATATAAAGGTTTTTTTTCGATCGGATCAATATTAAGCGCTATCGGATGGGCATAAGTATAAGTATAAAGTTTACCTGCCTTGTTCTGTCTAACTCCGCAAAATCCAAACTTTCCTTCGCTAATACTGCAATTATGGCTGCAAAGATAACAGCGCACAGAACCATTTTCTTCTTTATTATAAAATAGGGCTTCTTTCATATTGAGTATACTTTAAAATCTTCCCGCGCGCAAGCAGTTCCTGTTAATTCTCGGCTACCATCTTTTCCCTTTATAATATCTAGGATGGCTTCTTGGCCTAAAGAAGCATCACCGTAAGAAATAACAATTCTCACTGCGAGGCTTAATATACCATCTCTATAGCCCCCTCTTAAAATCCCGCTAGGGCCAGCGATATTTTTTGGCACAAATAAGACATCACTCTTCTTTGCGTATCTTTCTAATTCTTCGTTTTCTTTTTGATCTCTTCCTATAACTAACTTTATTTCCTCCGTTAAGCGAAAATGCCTGCCGAGCTTTAACAATTCTACATTATCTAGATCCAACTGCTGATATTTTATCAAATCTTTAAGCCGTTTTGTAAATTCTGGGTCGGTCAGCAAACATCCTCCGGCAGGCTGAGAGAATTTTTCTACTTTAAATTCTTTGGCAAGCGAAAACTGGTTACTCCTTCCCCTGCCGTTAAAAGAAAGTAATTTGTCACGGTTAAGCCAACCAATTTGCTCGGCAATAGTAACAGGTAATAACCTTGCTGAAAGCGGCCGCACAATATAACCCTCAAGCCCGCTCTCTTTACTAATAATTTCAAGAGCCCTACGATTTTGCGACATTGGCCTCTGGCCTAAGACTTCTCCTGTGACTATAAAATTTGCGCCCTCCTTTTGCATATACTCTCCGGCTTTCTTAAGCATCAGGATTTTGCAATCAATGCAGGGATTAATATTCGCGCCAAAACCGTGACGAGGATTTTTAAGCATAACTAAAAAATCATCGCATATATCTACGCGCTTTATATCAGAAGATAGAGCAATTTCTGCTAAATCAATAAGCGATTTATCTTTTTTTACCCGGTGGCAAAAAGGTATTTTAAAATGATACGGCAGGACATTGATTCCTTGTTCTCTTATAACTTTGGCGGCAAGAATACTATCCAGGCCTCCGGAAATAAGGGCCAGGGCAGATATTTGTTCCATTTTAATGCGGGTTTATTTTCGTAGCCAGCAGAATAAAACTAATCCCTGCGATAACTGAAAGCGTAGAAAATAAAGAATTAAAAAATCCTCTTTGTTTATGCAATTCGGGGACTAAATCACAGGCAGCAATATAGATGAACCCTCCGGCGATAAAAGGAAGCAGCGTTACCATAAAACTCTTATCGGAATTAAAAACAAAGTAACCAATAACTGTACCTAAAACACAAACTAAGGCTGTGAGGAAATTTAAATACAACGCTTTCCGGCGGCTTAAGCCTCCATAGACTAAAACCCCAAAATCTCCGAGCTCTTGCGGGATCTCATGCAATATAATTGCCAAAGTAGTAACAAACCCGAACCGCAGATTCAAAGCAAAACTAGCCCCAATAATCAGGCCATCGCTAAAATTATGTATCGTATCTCCGACAAGATTTAAATAAGTAAATGGATGGACCTGACATTCATCTTCGTGGCAATGTCGCCAATGCAGATACTTTTCTAATATAAAAAAGAATATGAATCCTGCGATAACCCAAATGAACACGGAATGGGCATTTGCCTGCTCAAGCGCCTCGGGCAAAAGATGTAAAAACGCCGCCCCGATAAGCCCTCCTACGGAAAAAGATACGAGAATAAAAAGCCAGCGGCTAAGAATATCGCTCTTAATAAAAAAAGTGAATATTCCTATTAAAGAAATAAGGCTTACAGCTATGCTTGCACCGAGAGCCCAAAAGAAATTATCCATTACCCCAAATTCGGCTTTCTTCCTTTGTTTGCTTTTTTAGAACGCCAATTAAGTTTGCCTCTTCTTTTACGTTTACCACCCATACGTCCTCCTTAGCCAGTTAGGCTACACCGGCACATATTCCGATTGTGCCGGGTGTCTCATCAGTTAATATTTATAATATTTAAGCGGTACTGCCTCTTTAACATAGCGCAAAGCCTCTTGCAGGCAAATATTTATTGTCTTTTCCATGGGAGTATTCTCATAGATAGCCAGATCTTGCGCTAAAATTTTATTTTCTGCAGCATACTCATCAACTTCAGAAGCTTGAGCAAGTACTTTGCTAGAAAAAATTGTACCTGAATCTGCTGTATCAATAATACTTATATCAAGTACCATATGGGATTTATTAACATTATTAATCAATCCACCGATCAAACCATTGTTTAGGCCACCGCCTCCACCTATACCAAGCCTGCCGCCTGAAGCATTCGGCTCAAATACAGAAACCGTTACTCTTAATAATAAATCTGCACGATCTTCTACGGTAAAACGGCCTGTTCCGGTTAATTTCTCAATTAACATCAACCTTAAACCTATACCTGCTTGCGAAGAAATTTTACTTGAGATTATCTCAAAATCCGCTATAGAAATTTTTGCTTTAGGCCCGGAATAAACACTCTCTTTAACTGGAGAGGCTTTCTTACCAACTACCGGTAGGAAACTACATCCGCAAAGATAACTGATTATAATAGCTAACGACAAGTAAAAGGCAGGGTTTCCCCTGCCTTTTTGATCTTTTTTATTATAACTTTTTATTGTTCCGGTTTTAATTGTGCCCCCGTATCTTCCTTCATAATCTCTTCTACAGCTTGCGGAACATCCTGGGTTTCCTCAATATTTTCTAACTTTTCTACGCTTATATTTCTTGCAACATTTTTATTATTTTGGCCGATCAAATAATCAATACTTACGGTATCTGAATTTTTTATCTCATCAAATGAATTCACATTTTCAAAAGTCGTTTGAGGCTCAACAGTAAGGGCGATCTCTTTTTCCGTTTCAGTATCATAATCAAGGTATTTTATGTTAATTTGCTGCGCATCTTTATTAACGGAAGCTACCTCACCCCAAAGCCACTGCATTTCCGGTTCTTCCTGCATCACCGGTTCCGGAGCAACAAGAGGTTGAACTTCTGCCTGTTCACCCGGTGTTACATTTGATTCAGCAGCCTGATTATCAGGGTTAGCCTGTTCCTGGGCGAAAAGTAAACCTGTTCCCAACAAAAGAACAAAAATGGAAAAAAACAGTTTACACCGTAAATTCATTAGTTTCCCCCTTTTTTTTGCCCAGCAAGGGCACACCGATGCATATTCCGATTGCACCGAGTGTACCATAGTTAGGCAATACCAGCGTTAAAAAGTATTTTAACAGAATTTACTCTCTTGTCAAGCTTGCGCCCTAATATTAGGCTTTCCTTTACAAACCTGCACACATACCCCGCAGATATATTGATCCACTAATTTTTCTCTCTGAAACTCTTTTAATTTCAAAAAACATGCCTGATGATCAAAATTTTCCGGAGCATCCTTAATCGCCTCAGCAGGACAGGCATTTATACATAGACGGCAATCGCCACAACCAAAGGATTGTTCTTTATCCAGCTTAAACGGCATATCCGTCAAGATTGTAACTAAACGCAACTGACTGCCGGCCTTAGCAGTAACAAGCAGATTATTTCGGCCAAGCCAGCCTAAACCGGATAAAATCGCTAATCTTTTATGCGACAAATGCGCGCTCTGTTTCTGCCAATCTAAAATCTGTGATGCCGCAATAGGCACTGCCCGAAAACCTTTATCTTCGATAAAACGCGCTACTCCTAACGCCAGTTGATCCAAACAAACGTTGACAGTGCGGTAATGATGGAAGTAAAGCCGGGTAGGTTTATCTTCAACATCTTCTAAAACTCCCCGGGAAAGCTTTACTCCTAATGAAATTGCATAATCTAGCGAAGAAATCAGCTTTTTTGAAAGCACAATTGTTTCTTTAATAGGACGGATATCCGCTACTCCAAAAAAATCCGCGCCTGATTTTTGGCAAAATTTCTTCAGCGTTTGGTAATTTTTATTTTTATCCGGAAGTTTAGGCATCTCTAGGAATTTTACGCAAATAAATCATAAGCACCATAATTGCCGTCGGAGTAACCCCTGAAATTCTTGATGCCTGGCCTAAATTCAGCGGCTTAAAAATCAGGAGTTTTTCGCGGATTTCCCGGGAAAGCCCCTGGATGGAGGCATAATCCAAATTTTCAGGCAGGCGTATTTTTTCTAAATGCTTAAAACGTTCCACATCTGCCAGCTGACGGGATATAAATCCAGCATATTTTATCTCAATTTCTATTTCTTTCAAGGCATTTCTCGATATTTCCGGCAGTGCAATTTTACTGCAACCGCTAAGCGCATCTATAGTTACTTGCGGCCTCCTGATAAAATCAGCCAATGTTATTGGTTTTGAAAGTATCGGCAGGCCTTTGCTTTTTAGCGCTTCGTTAATCTCGTTTGATGGCTTAAGCCTTAAATTTTCAAGGTAATCCCTGCCTTCTTTTATCTCTTTGGCCTTTTTCTGCACAGAAATAAAATCTTTTTCTTTTATCAGGCCATAATCGTATCCGTATTTACTTAAACGCAGATCCGCATTATCTTCACGGATGATCAGGCGGTATTCTACCCGGGAAGTAAACATACGGTAAGGCTCCTGCGTTCCCTTAATAGTCAAATCATCAATTAACACCCCGATATAACTTGAGGCGCGGTCAAGTATAAAAGGTTCTTTCTTTTGCACGCGTAAAGCAGCGTTTATCCCGGCAATCAAACCCTGAGCTGCTGCCTCTTCATATCCGGTAGTCCCGTTAATTTGGCCTGCCAGATACAGATTACGAATCAGCTTAGTTTCTAAAGTCGGGTAATTTTGCGTAGGCTCTACAACGCTGTGTTCAATTCCGTAACCATAACATAAAACCTTTGCTTCCTGAAGCCCGTCTATAGAATGCACTATCTTAAGCTGCACATCTTCCGGCAGGCTTGTAGATAGGCCATTGGGATAAATCCAATCAGTAGATTCACCTTCAGGCTCAAGAAAAACTTGATGCCTTTCTTTATCCCTAAATCTGACGATTTTATCTTCTATGGAAGGGCAATAGCGCACTCCGGTGGCTTTAATGATCCCTGTATAAAGCGGGGAGCGATCAAGATTCTCCTGGATAATCTTATGGGTCGTGGTGTTTGTATGGGTAAGGTAACAGGGAACCTGGTTGCGCTTAATAGACGAGGTTAGAAAAGAAAAAGGCACTGGCAAACTATCGCCTTCATGAATTTTTAGGCGGCGAAAATCTAATGTATTTTTATCAAGGCGGCAGCAAGTCCCGGTTTTAAAACGCAACAACTCAAACCCTAGCTTACGAAGATTATGGTCTAACGATATTGCTGACTGCTCTCCGATACGGCCGCCACTTTCATGTTTTAACCCAACATGGATAAGCCCATCAAGAAACGTCCCGGTTGCGATTATTACACAAGTAGAAAAAAACTCTTCTCTTTGACATGTACGCACACCGTAAACTGTGTTATCTTTAACTAATAATTCCGCAACCTCTGCTTCTTTTACCTCGATGTTATCTTGCGCAAGAATTACTCCTTGCATATATCGGACATAATGATGACGGTCGATCTGCGCGCGGGAAGATTGTACAGCAGGCCCTTTAGAGGAATTAAGAATACGGAACTGTATCCCGCAAGTATCGGCAGCTTTGGCCATCTCTCCGCCTAAAGCGTCAATTTCTTTCACAAGCTGGCCCTTACCCACTCCGCCGATAGCCGGATTACAGCTCATCTGTCCAATACTGTTTTTATCCAGCACAAACAAAAGCGTCTTTAACCCCATCCTGCTTGCGGCTAAAGACGCTTCAATGCCGGCATGCCCTGCGCCGATGACTATGATATCGTATGTCATATTAAACTTACAGGGACATTTCTTACAGGGACACTTTTTAAAATATAAATTACATGTTTAAAAGTGTCCCTAAAGTTAAGAAGTGTCCCTAAATATTTACAGCTTCGCCGACTTGATCAATAGCGGCATAATATCGCGGCCAACAAGCTCATTTAAGGAACCTTCTTTTGCTGCCTTCTCTGAAAAACTTAAAGTCCCATCCGGCTTAATATTTCCGCCACAAATAAGAAGCGGAACCGGATCTGCAGAATGCGCCTTAAGCTCGCATGCAGTAGAATGATCCGCAGTTACGGCAATAATTACATCGGTTAGATTAATTTTTCCTAAAAGCGCTTCAAAAAAATGCTTATCAATAGCTTCAATGCTTTCTTTTTTCTTCTTAAAATCACCGTCGTGTGCCGGCTCATCAGGGCCTTTAATATGAATATATATCCCGTCGTATTTTTTAATAGACTCAACCGCTAACTTTGCCCACACGGCGTAATCAACTTCCGGCATCCCGGTTTGCACAGGCACATCAATAATATCTATCCCGGTTAAAAGGGCAATCCCTTTTTCTACCGGCATCTGCACAAAAGAGCCGAATTTTATGTTAAAAAGGCTGTCAATTTTAGGAAATTTCGGCAGCCTGTCTCCTGCATCCCTACTGACAATCATATTACCGGGCATTTTTCCTTCGCTTACCCGTTTTTTATTAAGCGCGGCCTCTTGCAAAACTTTATGCGATTTGAGAGTAAATTCATTAAGCAAAGCGGCTGCTTCTTTTGCCTCGGCAGAATTCTCATATCCATCCATCGGAAAAGATGTTGCCACAATATTTTCAAATTTTTCCTTGGCTATGCCAAACACACCCTCACGGTCATATGCCGGGTCAGTATTAGTTACCCAGCCTGATAGCTTTGACCGCATCCCGCGAATCACCAATACGCCGCGATGCCCGATAGTATTTTTAAATTCAAAAGTCCCGTTAGTCAGGGTAACTTTAGAATTCATTTCCTTAGCTAAAACTGTTGCCTCTTCGTTAGTCAGATTCCTTCCCACCCTACGGTCTTTAATGGTTTTACCGTCATCAGAGACTGTCGCAAAATTAACGCGTAAAGCTAAATCTCCGTCGTTAATTACTAAACCTTCGGCAAAAGCTTCTAGCGGCCCTCTACCGGTATAATATTTATGCGCATCATAGCCAAGCAGGCTGATTACCGCAACATCGGACTCCGGGGCAATGCCTTTTCCTACCGGATAAACAATCCCTGTTTTTCCTTTTTGCGCCATGTGGTCCAAATTCGGAGTCAATGCCGCCTCAAGCGGCGTTTTACCCGAAAAATCTTTTATTGGCCGATCCCCTAATCCATCTAGAACTACATAAAATATCTTCTTCATTAATTTACCCTCTTTCAATTTTTAACACTTCGAAAATCCACAGGCATGACATTTTACACAACCTTCTTCATGGCGCAGCGCACCTCCACAATCAGGACAAACCCCCACAATCTCTCCGTGATTATCTACCGGTTTTACTGCTTCATCCTGAGAGGAATGTTTCATTGCCATAGCTTCAGATTCTATGTTAACTGCCTGGTTCTGGCCATTAATTAAGCGCTTCTCGATTACACGGGCAATTGCGTCAGCGCAGGAAAAAATACGTTTACCCTTTTCCCAGGAAGGCGAAGGACAACGAATGTTACGCAGCTGCTCAATAATTACTTTCACTTCAACTCCGGAACGAAAAGCCAAAGACACTAGTCTTCCTATCGCCTCAAGCTGTGAAGCAGCGCAACCGCCGGCTTTTCCCATCTGGGTAAAAAGCTCAAACGGTTTAGCCTCTCCATCGTTATCGTTATTGATGGTAACGTAAAGATTGCCGCAACCGGTAGCAACCTTAGTGGTTGTTCCGGAAATTACCTCCGGCCTTGGAAGTGGACAGATCTTGCCTATTTCATTTTCGGGTTGCGGGTTGCGGGTTGCGGGTTGCGTGGAAGATTTTTGTAACCCTGCAATATTAAGCACCTGTTCTTCACGGCTGCGATCACGGTAAATTGTAATCCCTTTGCAATTTAATTCATAGGATAATAGATACGCATTGCGCACATCATCACTTGTAGCTTCATGCGGCATATTAATAGTCTTAGAAACCGCATTATGTACGTATTTCTGAAATGCTGCCTGCATCCGCACGTGCCATTCAGGAGAAATATCATGGGCAGTAACAAAAACACGCCGCACATCTTCCGGAATCTCGCGAAAATCATGCAAGCTGCCTTTTTCGGCAATTTTCTCCATTAACTGACGGCTGTAAAAACCGCGTTTTCGCGCCACCTCTTCAAAAAGCGGATCTACTTCTACAAGCTTATCATTATCCATAACATTACGATGATAAACTATGGCAAAAAGCGGTTCAATCCCGGAAGAACAAGGGCCTGCTATAATACTTATTGTGCCTGTCGGCGCGATAGTTGTTAATGTAGCATTGCGTACCCTTAGCGGTTTATCTTTACGATCGTATACGCTTCCTTCAAATGCAGGAAAAACCCCTTTTTCCCGCGCTAATTCCTGCGATTTCTTGGTCGCCTCCTGCAAAATAAAAGACATTACTTTTTCAGCCAAAGCAACTGCTTCTTCGCTATTATAAGGAATACCAAGCTGTATAAGTAACGTTGACCACCCCATTACTCCAAGGCCGATTTTACGCGTTGCTTTAGTTGCTTTTTCAATTTCAGCTAAAGGAAATTTATTTACGTCGATAAGGTTATCTAAAAAATGTACTGCCAGGCGGGTAACGGTTTTTAATTTTTCCCAATCTAGTTCTACTTTGCCTTCGTTTGTTTTGCAAAGTTGCGCCAAATTTATTGAGCCCAGGTCACAGCTTTCATAAGGCAGGAGTGGCTGTTCCCCACATGGGTTTGTGCTTTCAATATCACCGAGTTTCGGGGTAGGATTGTCTTTATTCAACTTATCAATAAAGATAATACCGGGCTCTCCATTTTTATGCGCCTGTTTTACTATCAGCTCAAAAATCTCTTTGGCATCTACACTTTTTGTTGCTGATTTTACATGCGGATCGCGCAGATCAAAGCTTGAGCCTTTCTCAAGTGCGCGCATAAATTCATCGGTAATGGCAACGGAAATATTAAAATTATTAATACTCTTACTATCTTCCTTACAAGTAATAAATTCAAAAATATCAGGGTGGTCAACTCTTAATATTCCCATATTAGCGCCGCGGCGTGTGCCTCCCTGTTTTACTGCCTCGGTTGCGGCATCATAAACCCGCATAAAAGAAACCGGCCCCGACGCCACTCCTCCGGTAGTTTTAACAAAAGAGTTTTTTGGGCGAAGCCTTGAAAAAGAAAACCCTGTGCCGCCGCCGGATTTATGGATCATCGCCGTGGCTTTAAGGGTGTCAAATATTGACTCCATGGAATCATTAATGGGAAGCGTAAAGCAAGCGCTAAGCTGCCCCAAGTCTCTTCCGGCATTCATAAGACAGGGAGAATTTGGCAGAAACTCTGCTTCCGTCATCACCTGATAAAAACTCTCTGCCAGGTCAGTTATATCTTTACGGGTTTTACCGTAAAACTTTTCTGCTTCGGCAATGGCATTTGCTACCCTTTTAAACATCTCATCCGGAGTTTCAATTACCTTTCCGGAGGCATCTTTTTTCAGGTAACGCCGTTGTAGCACCTTGAGAGCATTTTCGGATAATTTAAGCGCCATAGCCACCTCGTTGGTTAAAAATAAGGTTTTTATTTTTCAACTGGATTATAGAACTGTACAATCAGCTTGTCAAGCTAAAAATACAATATGTTGTGTTTTAAAATAAGAAATATACAATAAATTGTGTTAAGAACGGACGGGCCCCGTAGACTCCCTGATCACCAATTCCGTAGGTAAGGTGATAATTTGTACTGCGGCAAATTTGTCCTTCATTATGGAATGAAGCAACTTTACTCCTTCCTGCGCCATCTTAACAAGCGGCTGGCGCACAGTAGTCAAAGCTACCGGCCCGTAAAGCCCGGAAGGGTTGTCGTCAAAACCAATAATGGAGAGATCCTTTGGGATCTCTTTTCCTTTTTCCCTGGCCACTGCCATTACTTCTAAAGCCATGGAATCAGAAGCTACAAAAATTGCCGTAGGAGGCTCGGGCAAACTCAAAAGTTCTTCTGTTGCCTGACGCGCCTGGCCCCGGGAATAATCTGTCTTTTTAATATAATCTTTATTTATCTGCATACCTTTTTCTGTCAAAGAATGTTCGTAACCGGATAACCTCTGCGCAGCAGCTTGCGTAATCAAATCGCCGCTAATATGAGCGACCTTGCTATGGCCCATATTAATCAAATAATCAACTGCCGCTTTAGCCCCTGCCTCATTATCCACGGATACAGAGCTGACCAATAAATCCTCAACCTTATTATTAATCACCACGGAAGGCGTACCTTCTATAAGCGCATTTTCAAGTTTAGCGCGATTGCCGATTAAATCAGCAAAAATTATTCCTCCTGTGCCTCTAAGCCCGGCGGTATGCGCGCTTGATGAAATCTGGAGCAATAAATCCAAGTTAAGCGCTTCACACAAAGTTCCGATCCCCCGGATTAGTTCAAGAGCATAGAAAGAATAAAACAATCCTTCGTAATGCGGGATTACCAAAGCTATAACATTGCTTTTACCTGTAGCCAGGCGCTGCGCAAAGATCGAAGGCTGGTATTTTAGCTTTTTTACAGCATCCAGGACCTTAACGCGATTTTTTTCCTTAACAGAGGGGAATTTATTGATTACCCGCGATACGGTGGTAACGGAAACACCGCTTATCCTTGCCACATCTTCTATAGAAATATTTTTGGAGGAAATTTTCCTGGTGCGCACCATAAAGCTCTTCTAGCGGATTATCCTATCTCCTACTTCAATAGGATAAATTTCTTTTTTGATATCACATGCGGAGATGTCGCTTCTGACTTCAATTACCTCTATTTCTCCGATCTCCTGGCCATCGCGCTCTACTTTAAAAAACCTGCCTGAATTTATTCCTTCCCGTGAACCTGAATCTATTACTACAAAATTATTTTCTTTATTAATTGTAACGACTTTTCCGAAGGATTCTTTAGTTGTCTTTCCTGATGGAAGATCCTCATTATTAAGTGACTGGACGATGATCGGAGGAAGCTGGATACTTGTTTCTTTCTTTGACGCTGCAGAAGAGCTACCTCCGCTGATCTCTCCAAGCTCTTGTTTTAACCCGCTGATGCCAGCAAGCCGGTCTTCAAGAAAAATTCCCATTTCATTAAAACGGCGTTCCAATGTAGCGCGGTCTGCCTCTGCTTTAAGAAGCTTTTTATCTACGTTTGTTTTTTGGTCGCTTAGATTTTTAAGCTGGCGCTTAAGCAGAAAATTCTCACTTTTTAAACTTTTTATTGCATCTTGTGATTGCCGCCGCGCGTTTTTCTCAAAAGTCAGTTCAGCAGCCAATGTATCAATCATCTTTTGGTTATAACTGATCTCCTGCTCTAGTTGCTGGCCGCTTGTAGAAAGGCTTTGAATTTCTGTATCGGAATTAGTTTTTTCCCGCTCTACCTGCTCTTTAGTTACCTTAGTTTCTTTAAGCTGAAAACGTAATTTTTCTAACTGAATTTCAAGATCGGCTTTAGATTTTAAAATAGAAGCCCAGTAACCATCGTCAGTCTGCGGGGTAGGCTTTTCTTTTATCTTGGCAACTAGCTCATCCCTTTCTTTGACAATAGTACCGTATTTATGTTCGAGATTTTCTTTTTGCTGATTGAGGGATTTTTCAGTTTCGTCTTTATCATGGCTAATACGCTCTATCTCTTTATTTAATTCGGCAATCTTACTATTAATGGAGGAATTTTCCTGTTTGATTTCGCGGATTTTTTGTTCGTAACTGACTTTTTCCTGCTCGAGGGATAGTTTTTCGCGCTGAAGGTTTTTTATATCAAGTGATTCTTTAAAAGCCACGCTGGCGC
The DNA here is from genome assembly GCA_919902045.1 of Omnitrophica bacterium GWA2_41_15. Taxonomy (GTDB): domain Bacteria; phylum Omnitrophota; class Gorgyraeia; order Gygaellales; family Profunditerraquicolaceae; genus CAKKSP01. The sequence goes on from CAKKSP010000001.1 coordinate 12,911, forward strand.
TGGCTGCAAGGACTAACGCTCCGGCAATCAGTATGAGATTGGTTTTTTCCATTTAGGATTTGTTAAAGAAGTCCGGCAAAGATCCTTTCAGTCACTAAGCTGGCCGCCCCTAAGCTAACGGCGTTTTCTCTAAGATGAGAATATACTACTTTCAAATCCTCCGTGCTTTCGCGAAATGCCCATTCTTTTATTACTGCGGTAACTTTTTTTAAAAACTCTTCACCTGCTTCTTCAAGGCCGCCGCCAATAACTACAATCTCCGGATTGATAAAATTTACCAAATAGGCGATTTTTATACCAAGCCGCTTGGCAGCTAGCTCTAAAGCTGCAAGCGCAATAGGATTTTTTGATCTTGCGGCAATAAAAACGCTCTTTAAATCTACATTATCTATGTGAGATGAAGTAAGTTTAAAAAATTCTTCTGCCGCCTCTTTTTCTTTCATAAAAAGCTGTTTGGCATGCGCAACAATCCCTAAATCTATCTCCCATCTCTTAATAAAACAACCATTGCCCATTGTACAGTTAAAAAGCTCTTCTTCCTTATAATTAGATATAGCTACTTCTCCGGCATAACCCTGGCTACCGCGGTAAAGCTCGCCATTGATCAACAAGCCACAGCCAACTCCGGAAAACATATAAAGCACGTTACGGTAATCTCTGCCTAAATCCAGCCAATGTTCGCCAAAACAAGCGGCATTAGCGTCATTTTCAATCAACACCGGAAAATCAAACTCTTTCTCTATAAGGCTCCGTAAAGGAATATCCACAGAAGCGTAAGTATAATGATGGTCTACCTTCTGCGGCCAGCGCACTGAACCGTCTTTTTTATTAATCAGGCCGGCAATTCCAACACCAATGCCTTTTATTTGCGGAGTACAATCTTTTGAACGGCGTAAAATTTCCCGAATAACCTCAAGCAGGCATTCTGCGATATCTTTGACTGAAGGCTTTGGCCTGGCAATTTGGGTTTTAGTAATAATATTTCCCTTTAGATCTACCAGTAACCCTACCATATTCATCAGGTTAAGGCCAACGCCAATGGTATAACCACCCTGAGCATTAAGGTCAAGTAGAACCGGCCTCCTGCCACCTTCAGAAACATCATATTCTTTTTCCTGGACCAGTTTATTCCTAAGAAAATCTTCCAGGTAATTAGAGATAGTCACTACGTTTAAATTCATCTCTTTAGAAATATCCGGCCGGCTAATGGGGCCGCGGCGGCGCAAAATCTCAAGTATTTCAATACTGCGGCGTTCTTTTTCGCTATAATTTTCTTTATTTAATATATCGGTGTGCATAGTGTTCCCTTTGTTATAAATACAGTTACATGTATTTTATTTATAATACTAAATCAGGCACAAGTCAAGAATTTTCGTAAAATTTCGTAAAAAAAATATTACTTGACACCGTGGATTTTAATTAATATAGTATATTTAACTGTAATTAGCTATACTAAACTATTATTAGGGTATATTAGGGAGGACACTGATAATGGAAAATAAGTTTCTCACTACCAAAGACGTGCTGGAAAAAACCCAGATCTCAAGAAGCACGCTTTTTCTCTGGTTTAAGCACGGTAAAATTCCGGATGTAAAACGCGACCGTAACGGATTCCGTATTTTTACAAAAGAAGACTTAACCCGTATTATCCGGTATAAAAACCAGTTTCAGCCTGCGCCGACTAAATAGAAAATGGCCTTAATAAACCTCCTGCCACGCACAAAACATAAAAAAGAACAGACTGCTAAAAAAATAGCTGCGCCAGGGAAATTTCCTATAATCATTCCTTTCATTACCACATCTATCCTTATACTCTTATTATGCGGATTAAGCCTTGATGCTGTCAGAAAAAATAAACTGCTTACCTCACTTGAAATTAAGTTAAAAAATACCTCTAAGGAAAAAAGCCGGATAGATGAACTTAATAAAACGGCTTCTTCCCTTGAATCGGAATTATCTTTTTATAAAGATCACTGTGAGCGCAAGATACTCTGGCCAGATACCCTAGAGGCGATTCGAAACGCTATCCCGCAGCAAATATGGCTTACGCAGCTATCAACTGAAAAAAAAGAAACCCCTGTTTTAATTATAAAGGGTTCAGCAGTATCTATGGTTGAAGCAGAAATTATCGATGCCATTTCAGAATTTGCCGAAGGCTTAAAAGCTCCAATCCGATTAAAAAATATGCTTTCAGAAATTAAGGTAGGCGCCTTAAATGCAGAAAGGCGCGGAAACCTCAATTTGATGAATTTTACCTTGCAAGGAAAATTTCGTTAGAATATGGCAATAAAAAACTTAAAACAATTCGCGCTAATTAAAACAATAATTATTCTGGTTATTTTTATAGCAGTCCATGCCTTACTTATTATAAATATACAAAAATCATGGGCCAAAATTGTTGGATTAAAAAATGAGCTCGCAAATAAAACAACATTAGCACAAATAAGCAGCAGCCTCCCCTCTGTTAAAAAAAATGTAGAAAACAAAATTACCGAACTTACAAGAAATCGGGAAGAAATCTTTAAGAAATTTTTTAATAACGATGAAGAGATACTTAAGCATATAAACCGTAGTGCCGAAGCTGCCAATGTAAGCGTTAAAAGCCTCGAACCTCAGGATAAAATAAAAATTATGTCAGGCGATAAAAATACGACTCTTTCAGAATTACCGGTAAAAATCAAACTTAACTGCGATTTTAAGCAACTGCTTATTTTTTTAGCACAGATTGAGAACCCTCAAAAGTATATCCGGATAGAAGAAATCAATATTTTAAATAATTCCCAGGATACCTGGAACCATAGTGTGCAATTATTGCTAAAAGCTCCACTTGCTAATGAAATCCGTCTTTAGGCTAATAATTTTCTTTTTGCTAATATTACCCTGCCTTGCGCAGGCAGATGATTCCCGTGACCCCTTTATCCCGCTTGTTAACGAAAAAGGGATAATGCGGACAAAATTCCAAAAGCCGCGCATGGAAGAAATAAACATAAAAATTAACCTCTCCGGTATTAGTAAAATAGGAAATACTTTTTATGCCATAATCGAAGGAGAGCTTTTAAAAGAAGGCGACAATTTCAAGGAATTTAAAATAGAAAAAATTGAAGATAACCGGGTAATTTTGAGTTTCGGAGAAAAGCTGTTTGAAATACTCTTAGAAACGGAGAAAAAATTATGAAATACAAATTATGCGCAATTTTTTTAATTATACTAACATCGTTTTTTTTCCTAAATAATTCTTTCTCTCAGGTTGATTCTTCTCAAGTAAGCCTTGATCTTAAGGATGTTGAGCTAAAAGACGCCTTAAAAATTATCTCTCAGGCAAGTGGTTACAATATAGTTTTAGATAATGACGTAAAGGTTAAGGTTTCCGTATCCTTAAAAGAGGTACCATGGCAAACTGCCCTTGATGTAATACTAAAATCTAACGGGCTTACCCACCGCATCCAAAATAATATTATCCGGGTGATGACACTTATGACAGTCCAGAAAGAAGGAGAAACAACCCCGCTTGAAACAAAGATCTTTTCTTTAAATTTTGCCAAAGCCGATAGCCTGCAGAAATCTTTAGCTAAAATGCTCTCCTCCCGCGGCACCATAGAAATCGATATCCCGACTAATTCATTGATTATTACAGACTCTCCGGAAAACCTGAATAAACTTGAAGAAATATCCAAGGACTTGGATAGGCGCACCCCCCAAGTAATGATTGAAGCCTTAATTGTAAGCGTGAAACTTACTGATACAACAATGTTTGGAATAACCTGGACAGCTACTGATAAATCAAGGAGTGAAAGAACGGCAGTACAAAACCTTGCTGCAACGCAAGCAAATCTCGCATTGACTTACGGTAAAACTATCATGCCTGATGTTAATTTTAATGCTTTAATGAATATATATGCTCAGGACAAAAATGTGCATATTTTAGCAAATCCGCGTATTCTTACTCTTGATAACCTGGCCGCGCAGATAGAGATCCTTGAACAAGTCTCTTACCAAAGTTCAACTGCCACTGAACAAGGCACCACAGTAAGCACCCAATTTAAAGATGTAGGAATAAAATTATACGTCACTCCGCATATTACTAAAGATAGGTTCATTCTATTAAGCGCAAAAGCAGAGCAAAGCTATGTAGCTGCTTATACTGCTGATAACCAACCTGCGATAGACTCGCGAAAAGCTGAAACAAATTTTATCCTTAAAGACTCAGAAACCGTAGTAATCGGGGGTTTACGCAAAAAAGATAATACTACCACTATTTACAAGATACCATTTTTAGGCGATTTGCCATTATTAGGAAGGCTGTTTAGAAGAGATACAAAAGAAATCAACGAAACAGAACTAATAATTTTTATCACTCCGCATATTGTTGATGATACCTCCTCCTCTCTTACAAGTAAAGAAAACGATAAGCTGTCCTTAGCCAAAGAAGAGCTTTCGCGTGAAGTTTATGTTTCTAAGCAATTAGAAAAAGAAGCGAAGAAACAGGAGTTAAAGAATAAAAATGAGGAGATTAAAAAACAAAAAGAAATAAAAAATAACGAATTAAAAGTGATTGAACAAAATAATAAAGAACAGAAGAAAAAAGAACCAAAAAAAATAATACCGCGGCAAGATATATTAAAAGTTGAGGCAGAGCGCGCGCAAAAATTACAGGCAGATAAAACAAAAACAGAAGAAAAACAAAAAATCAATAAACTATATACGGAAGCGCTCCTACGCTACAAAAACAGAAGATACCTTGAGTCAAAGGCCTTATTTGAAGAGATAATCAAAATTAACCCGCAGGAAAAAAAAGCTAAAGCTTACTTAGAAAAAAAGATACCTGAACAGCTTTATAGAAAAAAATGATAAAATTCCCTTTTCTCACGCTTAAAAAACCCTCCGGGAAAACCGTAGGTATTGATATCGGTAATTACAACCTTAAAATTGTTGAAATCGAAAAAAAAAGCAACAGTTCTATGATTACTGCAGCTATAATGAAACGCATAAATTCACCAGATGAGCTGCCAAAACTTATTAAAGATACTTTAAAACAAGCAAACATTAGCGCTAAAAAGGCTAATATTTCTGTTTCCGGAGAAAATGTAGTTGCCAGGTATCTCTCTCTGCCAAAAATGAGCGATGATGAGCTTAAAAAAGCAATGGTTTATACGCTTGAAGACCATATCCCATTTAAACCGGAAGATGTTTATACGGATTTTCGCATCTTAAACCAGGAAAAAGACGATACTACCCGCATGACTGTATTTTTAGTCGCGACAAAAAAGGATTTAGTAAACAGCCGCGCAAAACTTATCCTAGACGCAGGGCTTGAACCGGAAGTAGTAACAGTAGATGCCCTGGCGTTAATGCAGCTTTTCTATAATAACTACCCTGATAAAGAAAAAACTAATATCGCGCTGTTAAATATAGGGGATAAATTTACTAATGTCTTGATCTGCCAGAACCACTTTCCTTATTTTGTGCGTGACGCGCATTTTGGCGGAGACATAATCACTAACCTTATTCAGACTAAACTTGAATCAGACAAAAAAACCGCAGAAGAACTAAAATTCAACCTTAAAAACGCTCCTGAAGATATCACTCAAGTAATTAAATCCACTTTCTCAAACCTGCTTAATGAAATATTTGTATCTTTGGATTTCTATGAAAACCTCACAGAACGCCGGATTGATGAAGTTTACATTATGGGTGGCTCTTCACAGCTTGAAGGATTGAATGATTTTTTACGCGGTTATCTTGGAATGGGGATTTTTAATTTTGAGATGCTTAAAAACGTTACTGTTTCTCCTAAAATATCTTCAAGCGAACTAAAACCTATCCTACCTTATATCGGAGTAGCTCTCGGCCTGGCCTTAGAAACACCTTAAGAATTCCTTAAGATAACCTCGGAACTCAAAGTATAATTACCAGCACCCATAGCAGTAATAACCTTGATCCTGATCAACCCTGATCCGGTATTATCGCGATCAAAAGTTATATTAGAAATACCCGGAACAACTACCTGCTCTACTATATCTCCTGCGTTTGGTTGAGTGTATATGCCTCTTTTTAACTGCCCGGCGCCATCAACAAAATAAGCAATAAAATCTCCTGCTCTATCAGTAGACCCCCACTGGAGATCGTTATTTATATTTAAAGTCAAATTTTGAGAATAAGCTCCTACCGGAATTTGAAAGTTTATCACTGAGCCATTGTGTATTTCAGGCAGGATAAACCCTCTATTATTATTAATACACATTGTTCCTGGGCGGGATAGGCGCAATTCCCAGGAGATCCTATCCATAGCGATTTTTGAGGTTTCTCTTGCCTGAAATCCTGCTTCATAGTTTTCTGAAGTACGTCTGCCGGTAAAAAAAATATTTGAGGTAGCAATAACTACTAAAAGCAGTATCCCTATTGCAAATAATAATTCAATCAAAGTAAACCCCTTATTTATCATATTATGGCCTCTTATTAACGCACAAATGTTGTGGTCAAATTATAAGAAAATTGCTCGGTCCTATTTTGAGGCCTATATCTATTCTGCCAATTAAGGCCCACGGTAACATCAAATAGATCAGTAGTGCCCGCAACTTGCGTTACATTAATAAAGCCCTGGGTTACTGCGCCAGGCTCTAATCCGGTTACATTAAATGCTGCTCCGTTGTAAGCTGCTATATTCGTAACGTTACCGGAGATCTCCTCAAGTTTTGCCTGACAGGCATTTGCTGCAGCAGCCCGAGAAGAAACCATATCTGTAGAAAAAGAAGAATTAACTAAAACATCTAGTAATGCCACAATCACAAAAAGCAATACCCCGGAAGCGAATAAAACTTCAATTATGGTATAACCGCTATTTTTATATTTCTTAGAAATTAGCATTGTTTATCTCTCTCCAGGAAGAGCTTGCCCCAAAAGTGATCCCGGAAGGCGGCCTATCCTCTTTGCTTGCGCCTCTTCCGAAACGAGTCTCATATCGAAAAGCAGTTGAAGAA
>CAKKSP010000002.1:0-11453 GCA_919902045.1 Omnitrophica bacterium GWA2_41_15
GCTCTTCAAGCGCAGCAGAAGCAGTAACGATTTTAAAAACAGAACCAGGCTCAAATAAATCACAGATTGCCCGATTACGCATACTCTCCTTAGACGCACCGGCATATTCATTCAAATCATAAGTCGGACGATTAGCAAACGCCAAAATCTCCCCTGTCCGCGGGTTCATCACTATTATACTTGCTCCCTGCGCATTAAACTGACGGAAGGCCTTATCTAATTCACGTTCTGCAATATACTGGACAACCTCATCAATCGTAAGCACCAGGTCATAACCATCACGCGGAGCACTCATCTTCTCCCAAATCTCTAATTTATTCTGACGGGCATCGCGCAGGCAAAGCGCAAATCCGCTTTCACCTTTTAGATATTGATTAAAAGCAAGCTCTACCCCCTCAAGCCCATTATTATCTAAACCCGCGAATCCCAATACATGGCTTAATAGATATCCGTTTGGATAACAACGCTTAGTTTCTTTAATAAAATCAAAGCCTTTAATTTTAAGTTTTCTTACTGCCACGACTTGATCATCTGTTAGTTTACGCGCCAGCCAAACAAAAGATTTATTACGCAATAGGCGTTCACGTAAAAAATCGATATCAGCTCCCAGGATCTGCGGTAAAATTTTGAGAAGATTATTTTTTTCCGCACGAGACAAAACTTTAGGATTGGCAAAAAGAGAATACGCGGAGATATTTACTGCTTGGGGCTTAAGGTTTGTATCATATATCGTGCCGCGGCGTGGCTCAAGTTCAAGGGCGACACTGTGCTGCTTGCGGGCGATTCCAGCAAGATAATTAGCGCGGAAAAATTGGATATAGGCCAGTCGAAAAGCACAAAATAATAGCCCTATAAAGAAAAAAACATAGACTGTAACAATTCGACGGCGGTGGTTGACGATGTGCACGAAGTTAAAACCAAATTAGGGGTTTATTGTTTTAGCCTCAGCCTGCTGCTTTATAGCAAATAGGCGGGCAAATAAATTTTCCTGTTTCCTGGCCTGATACGAAACTATTTTTGTCTGAGAAACCTTTAGCCGAACAAGCCTAAATGACTCCGGTAATTCAAATTCTCCTGAAGCAGGAACCTGGTTTCCGATGCGGATCAAAGAACCTTCTTTATCTATATTGTACTTTAGGACAGTATTTTTATCAAGTAATTCCTGGTAGGAATTAACGTTTTTTTGCCCCGCATATGCAAGGCGAAAAATCTCTGTTTGCTGCCAGACATAAGTTAAAGAAAGTAAAGTCACGCAGAATAATAACAAGAGAAATTTAGGTAATTTCATTTTGTATCAAGCCTCTCTGCAGCCCGGAATTTAGCGCTCCGGCTTAATGGATTTTTATTTAACTCTTCCCTACTTACAGTCAGGGGCTTTTTAGTAAGTAATTTCAACTTGCCTTTTAAAGCTGCCTGACGAAAAGCAATTTTTACTATCCTATCTTCAAGCGAATGAAAAGAAATCACGCAAATCTTACCACCTGGTGACAATAAATCTATAGCTTTATCAAGCGCTTCTTTAATATTTTCAAGCTCGTTATTTACTGCAATGCGTATTGCCTGAAAAGTGCGCGTTGCCGGATCAATCCTAAAGTAACGATTACGAAAACGTGTTGGCAATGAACGCAGCACAATATCACGCAGCTGCCTTGTGGTCCGGATAGGATTAACTTGCCTTTCCGAAACCAAAATCCTTGCAATACGACGGTGCCAGCGTTCCTGGCCGAAATTGCGCAAGCAATTTGAGATCTCTTCTTCTGTAAGATTATTTATCAGATCTTCCGCATTGATATTACTTGACCTATCCATGCGCATATCAAGAGGGGCTTCTTCTTGAAAACTAAATCCTCGCTTAGAATCACGCAGCTGATAAGAAGAAATCCCCAGGTCAAAGAGCAGGCCATCAACATTCTCTATATTTATACTCTTAAGCTTATCTGCCAATTCTGTAAAGTTGGCATTTAAAAATGCACAATTTTCTTTAAAGGCTGCCATGCGTTTTTGCGCGACAGAAAGAGATTCTCCGTCACGATCAACACAGATCAATCTTCCTCCAGGAAGCAGGCGTTCTACTATTGCGATACTATGGCCTCCGGTTCCGGTTGTAGCATCTACAAAGATCTTTCCCGGGTTTGGAGTAAGAAACTCAAGTACTTCTTCAAGCATTACTGGGATATGATAATCTGACTTCATTAATTATCAACTAGTTTTTCTGCTATACCTTCAAAAGACTTCTGAAAATTTGCGTAAAATTCAACCCATTTATCGCGCGCCCAGATTTCAATTCTGTTTGATACTCCGACTACCACAACATCTTTTTTAATCTCGGCAAAATCTTTCAAATACGCAGGTAGTAGAATTCTTCCCTGTTTATCAGGAATAATCTCCGCCGCTCCGGAAAAATATAATCGGTTAAAAACCCTGGCTTCCTGGCGCGTAAAAGAAAGAGCTTTGAACTTCTGCTCTTGGATTTTCCATTCTTCTTCGCCAAACATAAAAAGGCATTTTTCAAAACCACGGGTAATATAGAATTTTTCGATAAAATTGGCTTTGGTAGTTTCGCGGAATTTTGCCGGCAGGATAATGCGGCCTTTGCGGTCTATAGAATGCTGATATTCACCATAAAACATGGCTTTTTGCCCTTTCCACTTTCATCCACTTTGAACCACTTTGCAACACAAAGTATAGTAAAAAGAGTAATACTTGTCAAGAAATATTACGAAGTTACGATGAGCCGAACAAAAAAGTTCCACAAGTAAAAAGGGACTGTCCCCGCTTTATGGGGACTGTCCCTAAGTTTTTGCATATGTATGTAATTCCGCTCGCGTATAGATTTTGCCCCTTCGGGGGCCGCAAAAGGTCTTTCGTAGCTCGGCGGCTGCAGAACTCCTCCGGCGGCTTCTGCCGCCGTCGTCAGACAGCTTCGCCGTCCCAATATTGCGCCTGCGGCGCATTGGGATTCCCTCGCTACTCAAGCTGCTTAGGCGCCTGAATTTAATTACTCTGCGCCACCCCTACAAGTAGCTTAGGGGGTTTGCTAAAATCTATAATCGCTCGCTGGAATTACATACATATGCAAAAATAAGAAATTATTTGGGCAGGTTTTAAGAAAGATTAAAAAGGTGCACTCAACTTAAAACGTAGACAGTTTACTGATTAGATTGAAAAACGTCTGAGGTGTGCGTGCTGCTAACACCGCAATAAACACAATTTTTGTCTCGCGCTCTTACCTTTTCTTCAAGCCACTTTGGAATACCCCAACGATTCATATTATTATAAAAATTTTATATTCTTACAATTCTGCGAAAAAATCACTTATTCATTTTTATAACGCTTTGAATAATTATATCTTTAGTGATGAGCTTGACAAGATAAATTTGATAAATTTAAGCTTACGGCCGAAAAAAATCCTGCACGCAGCATGCGAAATTGAAGAGGCGAGTACGAAAAGGGTGGCTTGACAGGCAGACGGTGACCCTAAAAACTTAGGGACAGTCCCCACAAAGCGGGGACAGTCCCTTTTAATGTTTGGAAAAATAGGCGGATGCTTTGGCGACGTCTTTTCTTATCTGCTGCGAGAGGGATTGATGATCGGGGAATTTTTTCTCATTGCGGATTTTTTTTAAGAACTGCACTTCAAGAATTTTGCCGTATAAATTTTTATGGAAATTTAAAATATGCGCTTCAACAAAAGAAAATTTTTTTCCGACAAAACAAACCGAAGGTAATTTGTTACCGTTAAAAATCGTTTCTGTAAGATAAACCCCGGGATTGGGCACCACCTCATGATGCGGATGAATATTGGCTGTAGCAAAACCTAATTTTCTCCCCAAACCCTTACCCCGCATAACTTTTCCCATTACACTCACAGGCCTTCCCAGCATTGCACTTGCTTGAGATAGTTTACCATCGGAAATTAACCTGCGGATACAAGTACTGCTAATAATATTATTATACATGCATGCAAGTTTAAATACCCGCACACAAATTCCAAATTTCTTTCCTAAAGTTTTAAGCAAGATTGAATTACCTTTTGCGCCTTTGCCGAAAGAAAAATTTCTACCGATGTATACGGTTTTTGCTTTAAGCCCATCTACCAACACCCTGCGCACAAAATCTTCTGCGTAAATTTTAGAAAAACTTTTAGTGAAACGGATAACCAGGCATACATCTACTCCCAACTCTGAAAAAATTTTCTGGCGGTGCTGTAATGAATAGAGGCTCTCCTGGCCCTGCGGATGCGGCCAAAAAGTAACAACTATACATTGTCCGTTATTCTGTTTAGCCTCTTTTACTGCAGATTTAATAATTTTACGGTGGCCTACATGGACACCATCAAAAACGCCGAGAGCGACTACAGGATACCGGTATTTGCAAATATTAGAGTATTTATAAAAAATATCCATTACTTATTACAACTGTTCCTCGATTTTGCGTATTACCTTTGCGCGCACTTGCGCAAGTGTCCCCGTAACAGTACATCCGCTTGCGGTTTTATGCCCTCCACCGCTAAAACAAGAAGCTACTTTGCTGACATCTACTTTTCCATGCGAGCGTAAATTAACACGAATTTCTTCTGGGGCTTTACGGTTTTCCCTAAAAAGAACTGCCACCTCTACCCCTTCAACTGCCCTGCCAAAAGCAAGGACTTGATCGCTTAAATCAAAATCTACGCGAGTAACCCCGAGGCTTTTTTGGGAAACTGAAAACCAGGCGATTTTTCCTCCTGCGGCGCGTTTAATCATCGGAAGGATTTTGCCTAAAATTTTTAATTCCGCAATAGGGATACTCTGATAAAGTTGGCGGTAAATTGCGGAACTATCAATACCACAACGCATCAGTTCTGCTGCTGCCTGATGGGTAAAAGCTCCTGTATTAGGATAGCGGAAAGACCCTGTATCAGTAATTATGCCGGCATAAAGTGCAGTGGCAGTTTCTGGCTCAATATTGACATGCATAGCTTTAAAGAGGCGGTAGATTACTTCGCACGTAGATGAAGCATAAGGAAGCACCCAGTTAACCTGGCCAAAATACTGGTTACTAATATGATGGTCAATATTTAAAATTGGTTTTCCGCTTGTATTTAAAGTATGCACCTGCCCGCAACGCTTAAGCTCAGAGCAATCCAGGATCACAAACGCCTCAAATTCAATACCGGATAATTTAGGAGAAAAAATTTTTATTTCATCACTATTAGAAAGAAAAGCGCATTCACGCGGCAAGCGGTCTTCATTAACTAATACCGCATCTTTACCAAGAGACCTCAAAAGCCTTAAAAAAGCTACTTGTCCGCCTAACGCATCTGCTTCCGGGCTAGTATGAGTAGTAACCAGAAATAATTTATAACTATTAATAAAATTAATTACTTTCTTTATGCTCATCGTCATCCTTTACTTCTTCAAGTAATTTTTGTATTTTTACACTATATTCACTTGCGTGGTCTGGCCTGAATATTAATTCCGGAGTAAAACGCAGTTTTATCCTGTCCCCCATCAGCCTGCGGATATAACCAACAGCTGAATCAAGCGCCTCCTTAGTTCGCTGACAATCGATGTCTGGGCCCAAAACACTGTAGAAAACTTTAGCGGTCCTCAAATCCGCGGTAATTTCAACATTTGTGATAGTCACAAAACCCACTCGCGGATCATTGAGTTCATTATGAATTATAAGGCTTACTTCTTTTTTGATTGCCTGTGCAACTTTTTCTGTGCGTAATGACATAGCTAAAACCTCCATTTAAACTCATATTACCTGCTTCGACCTACGCGGTCGAATTTTCGACCGCGTAGGTCGCGTCAGGTCATCAGCTTCTTAATCAACTCCAACTCTTCTTCCCGAGTCTTTACTAAACCATCAAGCTTTGCCCCCAAAACCTTTGAAAAAATATCCTGATAACGCGGCCCCGGAGCAAGGCCCAAACTTCGCAGGTCTTCCCCTCCTACACTTATGCGTATATCATTGTAAATTTCAAAATAATCTGAAATATGTTTTTGAGCGTTTTTATTCTTAGTAATAGCCTTAAGTAAAATAATTACTTCATAGCTTAACGGTTCAAGCAAGCTGTATATCAAAGCCGGCGGGAGATTTTTTCTGTTTATCTTGCGGATAAGATCAGGGTTAACGGCTTTTGAAGCTATTAAACGCTTCTCCTCGTTTTTAGTTAAAACAAATCTACGGCAAAAAGCATACACGCAATTCATGCTTAAAGGTTTGAATAACACCATCAGATATATTAACCAATGATCTAACCTCCTACGGCCAGGGTAATTACTTTCAAACCATCGCACAAACGCACTTGTATCATGCATTAATTTCCAGGTATGATTTGAAATTTTCAGTTCAAGATGGAGAAAAGACAATTTTGTAAGCGCAGCTAAACGTTTAAGCATTTTTTGCGCGTTTTTTTCTTTAAGCATTAATATTAATTCATCTCTTATCCGTTGGGGCTCGGTATTTATAAGCATGTTTTTTTTAACTGCTTGCTTTAATAACGCGAGAGTTTTCGGCTCGATTTTAAAACCATAACGCTGCTCAAAACGAACTGCGCGCAGGATCCTTGTCGGGTCATCAACAAAACTCAGGTCATGTAACACCCGCACGCATCCTTTTGCCAAATCAGCCTTTCCGCTAGTTACATCTAGGAGCTTGCCAAAATCATCCTGATTAATACTTACTGCCAAGGAATTAATGGTAAAATCGCGGCGAAAAAGATCTTTGTCAATCAGACCATCGCGCACTACAGGCAGGCTTCCCGGATGAGGATAATGTTCCTGGCGACTGGTTGTAATATCAATTTTTATCGCGTCTTCTGCAAAAACCGTAGAAGTTTTAAAACGCTTATGCGTTACTACTTTGGCTTTTAGTTTCTCTCCTAAATTAACACCAAATTCTAAACCATTTCCTTCCACTACAATATCCAGATCAAGGTTACGCGCTCCTAAAATCATGTCACGCACGCATCCGCCTACTAAATAAGCACGCACATTTTTAGTATGCGCCAAAGAAGACACCACCTCTACAATATTCTGTAATTCTTGTGGTAATTTTTTTATTAATGCTTTCATAATTTACTACGGCCTCGGATGATACGTCTTATGAATCATCCGCAACCTGTCTTTATTCACATGAGTATAAATCTGCGTCGTCGCAATATTAGCATGCCCAAGCATCTCCTGCACCGAACGTAAATCTGCACCCCGTTCCAGAAGATGTGTAGCAAAAGAATGCCGCAATAGATGCGGCTTAATAGGTTTTTTAATGCCGGCTTTTCGGGCATAACTCTTGATCAGTTTCCAAAGCGACTGACGGGAAATATGGCTGCCAAAACGGCTTAAAAAAAGATAATCACAGGCATTTTTGCCCAGCAATTTCGGCCGGCTGTTTTCAAGATAACGTTTTAAATATTCAATCGCCTTGCGGCCCAAAGGAATTATCCGTTCTTTATCGCCTTTACCGATACACCTGACAAAGCCTACTTCTAAATTCAAATTTGAAACTTTAAGATTACTGACCTCTGAAACACGCATACCCGTAGCATAAAAAACTTCCATTATCGCTTTGTCCCTTATGCCCTGGCTATTACGCAGATTAGGAGCAGATAAAAGCAATTCTACCTCGTTAAGCGAAAGCGTATCTGGAATTTTTTTCCAGATCTTAGGAGATTCTATAAGGCTAGTCGGATCTTCTTTAAGGATAGATTCGCGGGTAAGGAATCTGTAAAAAACTTTTACCGCGGTCAGCCGCCGGACAATAGAATTACTGGCTAAGCCTTTGTCTTTTAAGTTAAGCAAAAAATCAAATATCTCACTTTTAGTAGTATTTGAAAGTGATTGTATCTTACGCGTCTTTAAGAATTCCATATAAAAATCCAGATCCTTACGATAAGCAATTAAGGTATTAACCGAAAGCCCTCGTTCAACGTTCAGATAGTCAATAAAAGAATCAATATATTCTTGCATTATAAATAAGGATTACTTCTCTTTTCCTCCCCAATCGTCGTAGCAGGCCCATGCCCCGGATAAACTACAGTTTCATCAGGAAGAATAAAAAGTTTTTCTTTGATCGCTTTAATAATAGCATTTTGATCGCCGCCTGATAAGTCTGTGCGGCCAATACCTTGATTAAAAAGCGTATCACCGGCAAAAACTACTTTCTCCTTAGGTTCTTCAAGTAATAGCGATATTCCCCCGGGCGTATGCCCCGGAGTATGTAGCACTTTAAGAGTAACGCCGTCAATGGTTATACTATCATTATCGTTTACAGTTTTAATCCGAACATTAAAATTAAAATTCTTACCGAAAAAAGAGGACATATTCTGCTTCGGGTCTTTTAACATCGGCAAATCAAGAGTATGCACATAAATATCCGCGTCAAAACAATTATTGCAGCCAATATGGTCAAAATGTCCGTGGGTATTTATTACAACTCCTGCCGAAAGTTTATGCTTATCAAGCACTTTCCGGATTTTTTTCTCATCATCACCAGGATCAATAATCAAAGCTTTTTTACCTTGGCCGCTAGCTACGATATAACAGTTAACTGCAAAATCACCTACAATTACGGTTTCTAAAATCATTTCAGGTTATCCTTAATTTTAGCATAAGAAAAATCCCTTAGTATAAGCATACGTAAACGCTCTGCCTCCCCGCGGTTCTGGCTGATTTTATTCCCGTATATATCTTTACGCACCGATTCCTTTAGTTCATTTAATGAAAATAAATACGCATCTATTTTTTTTCTTGAGGTATCATCAAGCATCTCTCCAAGTAACTCCAGGTTTTTTATTGTTTCCTGCGCACAGCTCACCTGTTTTTTATGATTACCGTTTAAGGTAAGAGAATCAACCATCTCTCCCTGCCAGGTTTTCCAATAAAGCAGGTATTGCCGATAAAGTTCTTCTTTGCTTAAATTAGGCGCTTGATACTCCTCGGGAGATAATACCATTTCTTCTTTTGGAAGATCTTCTATTTTTGGCTTACGGGTAAACTTGCGCACAAATGCTTCGCAGCCACATAGGCCATAGACCATAATTAATAAACTAAAAAGAATTATAAAATTTGTGACCAGTGGCTTCTGACCAGTGACTTGTGACCTCATAAAATCATCCTCCCAAATTCTTCCTCGTTGATAACGGTTACCCCAAGTTCTTTTGCTTTACGATATTTCAAGCCGGGGCTATTTCCTATTACTACAAAATCGGTATTTTTACTTACAGTTGAAGTAGCACTTCCTCCTGCCTGTCGCACAATTTTTTCTGCCTGACTACGGCTAAAGTTTTTTAATTCTCCGGTAAAAACAACGGTCTTCCCGCTTAAAAGCCCCTGTTTAACTATTAAGGATTCACTTCTGGGGCTAACGCCTAAAGAGCTAAATTTATCCATTAAACGGCGCGAACTTTCCTGACGGAAAAATTCATATATTGAACGCGCCATAACCGGCCCTATTTCATAAACTGCATCAAACTCTTCCAGCTTAACCTGCATCAGCCGCTTTAAAGATCCAAATTTTCTTGATAAAACAAAGGCTGCCTTTTCGCCTACATGGCGTATCCCTAGGCCATAAAGGAAACGAGAAAGTTCTCTTTTACGGCTAAGCTCAATTGCCTCAAGCAGGTTATCGGCTTTTTTATCTTTAAAAAGTTCTAAAGTCAGAAGATCTTCTTTTTTAAGCTGATAAATATCGGCAAAATCTTTTACCAACCCTTTTCTAACTAATTGCTCTATTACGGCCTCGCCTAAACCTTCAATATCAATTGCACTTCTGCTGGCAAAATGTATCAGCCCTTCCTCAAGCTGAGCCGGACATGACAGATTAAGGCAGCGCCAAGCTACTTCTTCCTCTTTTTCTTTAATGAGTTTTCCACCGCAAGCCGGACAAGCTTTTGGTATAACAAAATCTTTTTCATTCCCATTGCGCAGAGAAAAAATTACTTTGACGATTTTAGGGATTACTTCTCCTGCGCGTTCAATAACAACGCGATCATTAATTTTTATCCCGAGACGGCCTATTTCATCAAAATTATGCAGTGTTGCCCTACTGATCACTACCCCTGCGCACTCAACCGGATCAAGCGCTGCAACCGGTGTAACTACGCCGGTTCTGCCGACCTGAACCAAAATATCATTAATCTTGGTAGTTACCTGCTGCGCAGGAAATTTATAGGCTACTGCCCAGCGCGGGCTTTTAAGGGTTACGCCAAGCCTTTTCTGCCAAGAGATATTATTCACCTTAATTACCATTCCGTCAATCTCATAATCAAGCGAATCTCTTTTTTTCTGCCAAGCCTGGCACACACCGACAATCTCTTCAAAGGTAAAACAAACTTTAGCCTCCTCTACCGCAGGAACTCCCCATTTTTGTAAACGTTTAATAAATTCCCAATGTGTTAAAGGGGTATCCCCTTTATATTCACCAAGAGAATGCGCAAAAAAACGTAATTTTCTTTCAGCTACAATCGCTCTATCTAAAAGCTTCAAAGAACCTGCTGCGGCATTGCGCGGATTGGCAAAAATAGTTTCCTTTACTACTTCGCGTTCCTTATTAAGTAAAGATAAGTCCTGCTTACGCATATAAATCTCGCCCCTGATTTCTATTGAATCCGGGGTATCGGATGACTCTAAAAGCTTAAGCGGGACAGAACGAATAGTTTTTATATTTTCTGTGACATCTTCTCCGGTTTGGCCGTCGCCTCTTGTAGAAGCAACAGATAAACTACCCTTATCGTATACAAGATTAACACTTACTCCGTCTATCTTCGGCTCAACCGTAAATTCTCCTTCAAGCCTAGGCATAGACTTATAAACTCTCTCCATCCACTCCTTAATCTCATCAAAAGAATAACTATTATCAAGGGAAAGCATTTTTTGTTTGTGCTTTAGCGTGCGAAAACCTTCTAAGATCCCTCCGCTAACCCGCACCGTTGGTGAATCTGCGCTTTTATATTGCAGATTATGCTCTTCAAGCTCTTTTAACTTTGACATCAAACAATCATATTCGGCATCGGAAATTTCAGGGTCTGCTAAAACATAATACCGATAATCCGCCCTGTTTATCTGTTCCTTTAGTTTTTTAATCTGATTTTTAATTTGATCTGGCATATTAAAAAGTAACTTTAAAATCCTCTATCAATGGCTCTGCCTCCTGCCACTGGATATCCGTAGAATGGATGTAGCCCACGAATGCAGCTGATAGATCTTTTAAGAATTTATTGAGGTTATCTTCTTCTGCTTGAGCAAGAAGCTCTACTCTGCCGTCGCGAAGGTTTCTCACCCAGCCGCGGATATCAAGGTCCCGGGCAATATCCACGCAGGTATAGCGAAAACCTACTCCCTGAACGCGCCCTTCATAATAGAGATGAGCTTGTTTAAGCATCAATTTGAGGCAGGATGAAAAATTATTTAATCGGGGCGAGTGGACTTGTCCCGCCGAACAATTAAACTCCATGCGGGATCCCG
>CAKKSP010000002.1:11553-16763 GCA_919902045.1 Omnitrophica bacterium GWA2_41_15
AATTGCATGGCGGGAAACCACCGACCTCCTATTCAAATCGGGGCGAGTGGACTTGTCCCGCCGAACAATTAAACTCCATGCGGGATCCCGCCTTATATTTAATTGCATGGCGGGAAACCACCGACCTCCTATTCAAATCGGGGCGAGTGGACTTGAACCACCGACCTTTTGGTCCCGAACCAAACGCTCTAGCCAAACTGAGCTACGCCCCGTTTTGCAATAATTTACTTGTAGGCAAAACGCACTGAGCCTTTCTTCTATTACAGCATTAAAGGCGAAGTGCCATCATATCCGTGCAGTATATCAAAATTTACTACGATTGGCAACATGCCTTAACCAACATATCAAACTCTAAGTTAACCTTATCACCTGCCTGAGCCGAATCTAATGTGGTATTCTTGAGGGTATGGGGAATAATGTACACAGAAAAAGTATCTGCCTGTTTTTTTGCCACGGTAAGGCTTATCCCGTCTACAGTTATTGAACCTTGAGCAAGTAAATATTTAGAAAATTTTACAGGATAACTAATTAAAAGAGAAAGATTTCCTTTTTCAATCTGCCTGCGCCGCAGGACTCCCGTACAGTCCACATGGCCGCTTACAAAATGGCCGGATAAACGTGAATCTGCCTTAAGTGCTCTTTCTAAATTTACTTTATCTCCTGTTCTAATCTCCTTAAAATTAGTTTCCTGAAAACTTTTCGGCATCAGATCAAAACACAACAGGCCTTTTTTATTTTCCTCAACACTCGTCAAACAAACTCCATTTACCGAAACGCTCTCGCCAAGCCTGACTTCCGGGGCAATCTTAGGCGCGTAAACCTCAAGCCTGAAATTTATACCTGACTTAACCAAGCGCTGGACCTTACCTAACTCTTCTATTATTCCGGTAAACATAAGCTAGCGCCTGAGATAACCTTCAACTAAAAAATCTTCACCTATCCTGCGCAATTTTACATCTTTTAGTTTAATTGCCCTTTCAACGCGCAGAACACCCTTGCCCATTACCGAGCTGATAGAATCCTTGCCTCCGATAATTTTAGGGCTTATGTAAAAATGCACCTTATCTACCAGGCCTTCGTCAAAAAGCGTTCCATTAAGCGTACCGCCGCCTTCAACTAAAATATTTATAATCCCTATTTGAGCAAG
This sequence comes from Omnitrophica bacterium GWA2_41_15, assembly GCA_919902045.1. GTDB lineage: Bacteria > Omnitrophota > Gorgyraeia > Gygaellales > Profunditerraquicolaceae > CAKKSP01. Next base: position 12,701 of record CAKKSP010000002.1, read on the forward strand.
TTTTTTGAGCATATCGCGCACATTAACCTGGCCGTCTTTTTCCTTGGCTTCCATAATCCGCGCCACTCCGGATAAGATCTTACGATTTTCGGTTTCTTGTCCCGCTGATTTAAGTAAAGTTACTAAAATTGCCTGTGAATTACTGCCAAAAATATTAGCTTTAAGCGGAGTGCTTAAATTACTATCAACAACCACCTTAATGGGCTGGCGCTTAGAAAACCAAGCATCAAGCTTCGGATTATCGCGTAAAATCGTATTAACCCCGACCATGATTGCATCATAATCTTTTCTTAACCGGCGTGAATGTAGGCGCGCTTTATCAGAAGTTACCCAATGCGAATCTCCGCTTGCCGTAGCGATTTTTCCGTCTAAAGATTGTCCTACTTTTACGGTAATAAAGGGGATTTTTTGCGTAATATATTTAATGAATGCTTCATTAATACGCTTTAACTCATCCGTAAAAAAACCTACTTCAACCTTAATACCATTTTTTTTTAAACTCTCGATTCCTTTACCGTTATTAGCCGGATTAGGATCTATCATTCCTATATAAACTTCTTTTATCCCGCTTCTGATTATTTTATCTACACATGGAGGAGTGCGCCCAAAATGCGCACAAGGCTCTAAAGTAATATAAAGTCTTGCGCCCTTTGCTTTAGGGCCGGCTTTATCTAAAGCAATAACTTCTGCATGCGGCAGGCCTGCTTTTTCATGAAAACCCTCCGAGATAATTTTATTATTCTTAACTACCAACGCCCCTACCATCGGATTAGGGGAAGTATTACCGCGCGCTTTTAGAGAAAGCTTTATTGCCCTGCGCATAAAATATAAGTGATCTTTTTTTATCATTTATGCAAAAAGTTCTTCCTGTGTAATTTTTATTTTTTCTACCAAAGCATACGGCACCTTAACAGCTCCCAAACGCACAGAAGGTTTTGATTGGCCGTGAAAATCCGAACCTCCGGTAACAAGCAGTTTCAATTTTTTGGCTAATTTTAAATAATTATTTGTCATAGAAGCGCTGTGCTCCGGATAATATGCCTCAATCCCCAGTAAACCATAATCAACAAATTTCTCTATTAATTCCTGGCGCGCAAGGATATACGGATGCGCTAATACCGCAATCCCCTTTGCCTTACGAATAAGCTCAATTGCCCCTTGAGGATTTAGCCGTAACCGAGGGACATATCCAGGGCATCCTTCTCCGATATAGTGCCTGAATGCTTCTTGAGTAAAGCCCACTAATCCCTTCTTTACCATAGCAATCGCTATATGCAACCTGCTGATAATTTTCCCGGTAGCAACTGCAAAAACATCTTCTGCGTTAAGATTTAAACCCAGGCCTTTTAACTTAGCACAAATACTATATACGCGCTCAATCCGGTCTTTTCTTAATTCCTCAAGGCTTTGAAGAAAAATCTGATCGGTATGATCAACCAAATAACCCAGAATATGAATCTCAGTGCCCTCGTAATCAGAAGTAAGCTCAATCGCAGATATTACTTCTACTCCTTCTTTTTTACCAATCTCTATAGCAGAAGAAACTGCTTCTACGCTATCGTGATCACTGATGGCAATCGCACTAAGCTGGCGATTTTTGGCCTCAATAATTAAATTTTCCGCAGTAAAAGTTCCGTCAGATACAGCAGTATGAGTATGTAAATCCGCGAATTTTATCATTATTCTTTATTTTCGGTGTGAATCTTGTCAAGGATGCCATTAACAAATTTAGCAGCTTCCTGGGAAGAATATTTTTTGGCAAGTTCTATTGCCTCGTTAATCGCCACTTTCGGAGGAATATCCTTACGGTATATCAACTCAAAACAACCCATGCGTAAAATATTACGGTCTACTACTGCCATGCGCTCTAATTTCCAGTTAGTAGCACTTTTACTAATACATCTATCTAATTCTTCCAGATAAGACAAAACTCCTGCTACTAATACGCGGGAAAAATCTCTGACTTCATCAGAATCAACTTCATCTTTATGCATTTGCCAAAAATTTTCCAGGCAATCTTCCTGAGAATTTCCGGTAAGGTCTACCTGGTAAAGAACTTGTAATGCATATTCCCTTGCTAAAGTACGTTTACGCATTTAATTTATTATTTCAGTTGTTCCATCAAATTCGCCATCTCAATTGCGCTCATTGCAGCATCGCGGCCTTTGTTCACATCTTTTGTGCCTGCGCGCTCAATTGCCTGTTCAATAGTATCGGCGGTAATCACCCCAAAAATCACCGGAATACCGCTTTCCTGAGAAACCTTTGCCACCCCTTTAGAAACCTCTGCTGCTACATAATCAAAATGTGGAGTTGCTCCGCGTATAACTGTCCCAAGGCAAACAATGGCATCATAATTTTTATTCTTTGCCATTTTCTGGGCGATGGTAGGAATCTCAAAAGCGCCAGGAACCCAAACTACAGTAATATCATTATCCTGTGCGCCATGGCGGATTAAAGTATCAGAACATCCTACCACAAGCTCCTTTGTAATAAAATCATTAAAACGTGATGCAATAATACCAAAACTCTTCCCCTTTACAATCAAATTAGCACTGATAGTTTTAACCATTTTTTTCTCCTATTCTACCGTTTCAACCGCGTAGGTTGAAAAATTCAACCTACGCGGTTACTTAGGTTAAATATTAAGCTCATGCCCCATCTTCTCTTTCTTCGTTTTTAAATATCTATAATTAACGGGATTGGGCGCAATTTCAAGTGACACCCTTTCCACTACTTTTAATCCATAGCCTTCAAGCCCCACGATCTTTCTAGGATTATTAGTCATCAGCCGGATATGTTTAAGCCCTAAATCAGATAAGATCTGGGCACCTATACCATAATCGCGTAAATCTGCCTTATGGCCCAAAGCCTCATTTGCCTCAACGGTGTCCATTCCCTGATCCTGCAGGCTATAGGCGCGGATTTTATCTACAATACCGATACCGCGGCCTTCCTGATTCATGTAAAGAATTACTCCTTTTTTCTCTTTCTCGATCAGCTCCATTGCCTTCTTCAGCTGACGGCCGCAATCACAACGCAAAGATCCGAAAGTATCTCCTGTAAGGCACTCGGAATGCACCCGCACAAGCACAGCTTCATTATCCCAATGGCCCATAGTTAAAGCTACATGCACTTGATTATTTATACGATCACGATAAACTAAGAGGTTAAAAGTTCCGTATTCTGTAGGAAGAATGGTCTGCGTAAGCTTTTCTACCAGCTTTTCCGTACGACGACGAAATTCAATCAACTCAGCAATTGAACTAATTTTTAGGTGATATTGTTTGCTAAAAGTAAGTAACTGCGGAAGGCGCGCCATAGAACCATCATCATTCATAATTTCGCATATTACCCCTGCTGCAGAAAGGCCTGCCATGCGCGCTAAATCTACCGCAGCTTCGGTATGCCCGGCACGCACCAATACTCCCCCTTTTACAGCTTTTAGGGGAAATGTATGTCCGGGCCGGATCAAATCTTCAGGTTTAGTTTGAGAAGAAATCAGCAGTTCTATCGTGTGGGAGCGATCATGGGCAGATATACCGGTTGTAACATTTTTTGCAGCATCAACCGAAACCATCCAAGCAGTAGCAAAAGGATCGCGATTGATCGCTTTTGCCTCTTCAAGCATCGGAGTCAAAGCTAAAGCAGCAAGCCTTTCCTCCTCCATCGGCACACAAATCAACCCACGGCCGTATTTGGCCATAAAATTAATATGCTCAGGTTTTACAAAAGCAGCAGCCATGATAAGGTCCCCTTCGTTTTCGCGGTCCTCATCATCAACCATAACCACCATTTTACCGGCTTTTAAGTCTTCAATAATTTCTGGGATAGAGTTGAACATAATTAAAATCTAGCACCTCAATAAAAAACCCGAAAACAGAGTCTTCGGGCGAGCTTAATCTTCTTCCATCTGGACTTTCACTAAAACTAATCTAATAATTTAGTGCGCACTTATGGACACCCAGCTTTATAGGATGCGCTGGTGTGCACCTCGGTGCGACCATCGGCCCCGGCATTTCAACGGGTCTGTCACCCATTATGGGAGACTCGTGGGCTTTAC
>CAKKSP010000002.1:16863-30716 GCA_919902045.1 Omnitrophica bacterium GWA2_41_15
TGCGCTGGTGTGCGTCATCTGCGTTACACCCGGCGCAATCTGAATATGCGCCGGTGTATGCTTTCTGCATTACCACCGGCCTGGATTTACACCATGCCCTGAAGATTTATGTAATTTTATCATAAAATATATGCTTGTCAATGGGTTTTGTTCCGGATATAATAAGAAAATATGAACAAACTTATTGATAAAATCCATCTTATTTTGAGGAAAAATAACCTCACCTTATCAGTCGCAGAATCCTGCACAGGCGGCCTCTTATCTTCCCTTCTTACCCAAAACTCCGGAAGCTCTGCTTTTTTCCTTTTAGGAGTAGTTACTTATAGCAACAAAGCAAAAGAACAACTACTTAGCATACCTCACAGAATAATCGCAAAAAAAGGCGCGGTTTCAGAAGAAACTGCGCTTCTAATGGCTAAACAAATACGCAAAATTAGCCAAAGTGATCTTAGTTTAAGTATCACCGGGATTGCCGGGCCTTTAGGAGGCACTCTCAAAAAACCTGTAGGAACGGTTTTTATTGCAACAGCTTCTTCAAAAAGGGTAATTTGCCAAAAGTTTCTTTTCCGGGGAAATCGGAATCAGATTCGCATGCAGGCTGCTAAAGAAAGTTTAAAGCTGTTAAAAGCAACTATTGCCTGAACCACTATAAAAGTATACCCTCCGGCAATTAAATCATCGCTCATAATTCCAATAGCCCCATGCATCTTTTGTATGGAATGAGCAGGATACGGCTTTAAGGTATCAAAAAGACGGAATAGAAAAAATGCCAACAATACCCAGTGCCAGTCATAAGGAGTACCGATAAGGCTGATCATCATCCCGCTTACTTCATCAATTACAACCTGCCTAGGATCTTTAGAAGAAAATACTTGCTCTGCATCTGTAGAAAATTTAAAACCTGCTAAAGTCACTATCCCTAAAACTAAAAAATATAGCCACGGATTAGGCCAAAAAATAAAAAATAATAAAACTCCGGCTAAACTGCCGAAAGTCCCGGGCACAAAAGGAATACATCCTAAATAAAAAAATGAAGTTATTAGTTTTATAATATTTTTGCGCATAATATCGAATAGGGACATTTCTTAAAATATAATTTACATGTTAAGAAATGTCCCTATTATTAAAGCTTCGTTATTATCTTGCGGTTATTCCAAAGATAGGATAGCCCGGAATAAAGCGTAAAACCTACTGTCATGAGCATAAAAAAGTATATTCCCTGACGGAAGATTTTTTCCACTGTCGGATCCCAGGTATAAAAAGTAAGGCGGACCTCTTTAAAAACAATAAATCCCATAATAAAGAATATCACTACAATTTGTGAAACCGTCTTTTGCTTACCGGCTTTTGCCGCAGAAAGCACTTTACCTTTATTAAGGGCAAAGAGCCTTAAAGAGGTAATGAGTATTTCGCGGAAAATAATAATCACAAACATCCAGGACTCAATCAACTGCATCTGCACAAACGCCGAGAAAGCAGCTAAGACTAATATCTTATCGGCAATCGGATCCATAAGCTTGCCAAAATCAGTAACCATATTCTTTTTTTTGGCAATGTAACCGTCAAAATAATCAGAGAGCGCTGCCACAATAAAAACCACCAGGCTTAAAGATTTAGCCAGAAGTCCCTGTTTAAAAAGTAAAAACATAAACACGAAGGTCAAAAAAATTCGCCCCACTGTCAGTCGATTTGCAATATTCATCGCAGCGCCTCCCCTACTAAATCGTATTCTAAAGTATCTGTAATCTCAACCGGCACAATCATTCCGGGTTTAAGTTTTGTTTTTGAATGTACATAAACCTGGCCGTCTACTTCCGGAGCGTCAAAACGAGTACGGCCTAAATACCTTCCCTCTCCTGCCTGTGTATCTTTTTCATCAATAATTACTTCCATCTTTCGATGGAGAAACTGTTTATTTACTGAAAGCGCAACTGCCTGCTGAAGCTGCATAAGATGGTTAAAACGCTCTAACTTTACTTTCTTAGGAATCTGGCCTTTAAGCTTTAAAGCCTGAGTCCCCTCCTGTGCAGAATAAATAAATACTCCCAAGCGTTCAAATTTAACCTGGCTTACAAAACCACAAAGTTCTTTAAACGCCGCTTCTGTTTCTTGAGGAAAACCTGTAATAATAGATGTCCGCAAAGCAATACCAGGAACCTTAAGGCGTACCCGATCAATTAAACTCTTAATATCCTGAGGGTTTGTATGCCTATTCATCAACTCTAAAACCTTGCGGTTAATATGCTGAATAGGCAGGTCAAGATATTTACACACCTTAGGCTCGCTACGAATTACTTCGAGTAACTCATCATTTACCCGGCTTGGATAAAGATAAAGTAACCTCACCCACTGCACAGCCTCTACTTCTTTGCAAATCCGACGCACAAGAGAAGCCAAATGATATTTTTTATAAAGATCAACTCCGTAACCAGAACTATCCTGGCCGACAATATTTAATTCTACAACTCCGCTTCGCACAAGGCTTTGAGCTTTCTTTAATAACAGTTCTTCTGAAAGACTCTTAAATTTACCTTTAATATGCGGAATTACGCAATAACTGCAACGATTAAGGCAGCTTTCGCAGATTTTAAGATAGGCGAAATGCTTCGGGGTCAAAGGAAAACGATCAACTTTTTCCTCTAGCTCGACTCTTCCCACAAACGCATCAACCTCAGGCAATTCTCTGCGCAGCTTATCGCCATAACGCTGGACAAGGCAACCGTAAACTATGATTTTTTCAAGGAGCTTATCTTTTTTTAATTTAACCAACCCTAAGATCGTATCTATTGATTCCTGTTTTGCCTCATCAATAAAAGCGCAGGTATTAACAAGGCCTACTTGAGCCTTATTTAGATCTGTTATCTTAAAACCTTTGAGTTTTAACCGGCCCAGGATCTCTTCTGAATCTACTAGATTTCGCGGGCAGCCAAGGCTGATAATACCAATTTTTTTCACCTGGTAAACTCTATTCCCTCTTTAGTAACGATCATATTTTTCATTACCTGGCCCTTGCGGCCAAGAGTAGGAATAAGCTTGCCGTTTACTTCCACATCTACAACTCCGGCGTTACCAAGAGCAAACTCTATTTTTTCTTTTGCCTGCCAACTCTCAAGGCGTCCTTTACGCAGGATATTTTGAAACACAGTCCGCCCGTCGGCTTTAAGAGAAATCCAGCAGTCTTCACGGGCGCGGATAGTCAGCCGCGCTGCTCCTGAAACCGATTTTGCGCTTATCGGAGCATTTTCTGGATTTTTTGGCACAGCTGAATTTAGCACCGCAGCATGCGTTGTTTTCTTTTTTGATTTTTTAGTAAAGTTTTGCTTTATACCTTGGGCGGCTTTTACAACAAATACAAACAAAAGCCAACCTGCAAAAACTATAACTGCAATTCTGCCGAAAAATTTGACCTGATCCCAGGGGATTTGAAAATTAAATTCAGCTAAACTAGTCGATGGTTTTGAAGGGACTACCAGAGTATTTGTGTGCTCTTTTGTTGTTGTTTCTTTTTTTGTTTCTTTTACTTCCGGAGTAAAAGTAGCCGCATCAACGCCTAAAAATTTACAATAAATCTTAATAAACCCTTTAAGATAAACAGGGTTCATGTATGCAAACTGATCTTCTTCAATAGCCTTTAAAATATTTAGCTGGATTTTAGTCTTGCGATGAGTATCATCCAGGCTGATTCCTTTTTCAAGGCGGATCTCTTTTAATCTTTCACCAATCTTTATACTCATGCCTTAGGCATCTCCTCTTGCATTTCCTGGGGTAAGCGTTGTTTTAGCCAATGTTCCCGGTCAACTAAAATCCTACGCGGTTTGCTCCCTTCATAAGGGCCGACTAAACCATCTTGCTCCATGACATCAATCACCCGTGCTGCGCGGGTATAACCAAAACGCATCCTGCGCTGTAAAATTGAAACCGAAGCCTGATTACTTTCCATTACTACCTGAACCGCTTGTTCATAAAGCTCGTCTCTTTCACCTTGCGCAACACCATGTCCATGCTGCTCTTTAAGTATCTCTTCGTTATAAACCGGTTTTGCCTGCTCCTTAACAAAAGAAACTACACGGTCGATCTCCTTATCACTAACTAATGTCCCTTGCAACCTTACCGGCTTTGCCTCTCCGGGCTTTAAAAAAAGCATGTCTCCTTTACCAAGCAACTTATCTGCGCCGTTCATATCTAGAACTGTGCGCGAATCAACCTTAGATGCGACCTTAAAAGAAATACGCGCCGGAAGATTTGCCTTGATTACGCCGGTGATTACATCTACTGACGGGCGTTGCGTGGCAAGTAAAAGATGAATTCCGACAGCACGCGAAAGCTGGGCAAGGCGGGTAACCGCAGTTTCAATCTGATCACGTGAAACAGTCATCAGATCGGCAAACTCATCGATTACAACAATTATATAAGGAAGTTTTTTATCTTTTTTATTGTAGGCTTCAATGTTACGGACTCCTGAATCTGCCAAAAGCTGATAGCGGTCTTCCATCTCTGCTACTACCCAATTTAAAGCTATAGAGGCTTTTTTAGCATCAGTTACTACCGGGCACAAAAGATGCGGTAAGCCGTTAAAAGGCATAAGCTCCACCATCTTCGGATCAATCATGACAAATTTCAATTCCGCAGGAGTGGCCCGAAATAATAACGACAGAATAAGCGAATTAACACAAACGGTTTTTCCGGAACCGGTTGTTCCGGCAATAAGCATATGCGGCATACTTTCTAAATCCGTCACCACCGCATCTCCTGCAATATCTTTACCCAATGCCAAAGGAAGCTTTGCTTCCGTATCCTGAAAAGCCCGCGAAGATAATACTTCGCGCAAATAAACCAGGCTGCTTTTTGAATTCGGCACTTCAACCCCTACCCGGCTTTTTCCCGGAATAGGAGCAATGATACGCACTGACTGCGCCTTCATCACAAGCGCAATATCATCGCCTAAAGAAACAATCCGGTTAACTTTTACTCCCGGAGCAGGCTCAAGTTCATATCGGGTAATTACCGGCCCACGCTCTACATCAGTAACTTTTACAGATATCCCAAAATCTCCCAAAGTCTCCTCTAAAACCCGGGCGCTTGAAGCAAGGTCATCTTTTATCTGGCGCTCTGCAAGCGGAGGAGGTAATTCCAACAACTCTTCAATAGAAGGAAGGCGGTAATCTCCGATTTGCAACTCTTCCTGAGAATGTGGTTTTGTTTCCTGAAGCGGCGCTTGAGGTTTAGGAGCTTTGATTTTAATCTGCGGAGCTGCTTGAAAAGTTTGTATATTTTTAACTACAGGTAAAGGCTTTGCAACCTTGGCTATACGTGGCTCTGCTTTGCTAAATTTTTTCTTCCAATTAAACCAACTAGCAAATAAATTTTTTGTTTGTGCAAAAAAATTAGCAAACAATGACGAGATGAGCGCCCCGGTTACAAGCGCAAGCGAAAGGATCATAAATGTGGAAAAAATAATAAAACCGCCTAAGCGGCTAAAATAAGCGGTCACAAAATTAGCAAAGAATGTGCCCAGGACTCCGGCGAAATAAAACCGCATCGGCTCACGCGGAAGATTAAACATCCCGATCAGTGAGGCAAAAGAAACTAAAAGCACAAATATTCCGACAAATCGCGGCCAGCTTAAATAAGGCTTATCCTGGGTAAAATATTTTACTCCGGCAATAATTACCAGGATGGGCAAAACAAAACTGGCAATACGGCCAAAAATAAAAATCAGCGCGCATCCTAAATAAGCGCCAAAAATACCTAAGAGATTATGCGGGGGATTATTCGGGGCATTCGTAAAACTAGGGATATCATAAAGGTTAAAACGCAGAAGGCTGGCTGAAATCATCAGCCCTGCAGCGATTAAAGCTACACCTTTGACTTCATTAAGCCGCTTCTCTTTCACTTTGCAGTATTCGGCTCTGCCTGTTTCTTGCTGAGATTAACCCTACCCATTTCATCAACACCAATTACCTTAACTTTAATTTCTTGCCCGATTTTTACTTCTTCTTCTACGGTTTTGATAAAACGATTAGCTAATTCAGAAATACGCACCAGGCCTTCTTTATTAGGAGCAATTTCTACAAATGCGCCAAATGCCATAATACGTTTTACTATCCCGGTATAAATTCTTCCCAGTTCAACTTCATCGGTAATCCCGCGGATTAAACGGATCGCTTCGCTTGACTTTAGCGGATCGTTTGAAGAAACTAAGACGCTTCCATCATCTTCAATATCTACAGAAGCCCCTGACAGAGCGATAATCTTCTTAATATTCTTTCCTCCTGGCCCAATAAGTTCGCCGATCTTTTCAGGATTAATCTTAAGCACTTCAATACGCGGGGCGTAACTAGAAAGCTCCCCACGCGGATTATTAATCGCAGTAACAATCTTTTCTAAGATAAAGGCTCTGTCTTCTTTTGACCGGGCAATACACTCCTTCAAAAGTTCCAGGCTTAATCCTTCGATCTTAAGGTCAAGCTGCACTGCGGTTATCCCTTTTTGGGTTCCGGCAACCTTAAAATCCATATCACCAAAATGATCTTCTAATCCTGCTATATCACTTAAGATAATGGCCTTGCTGCCTTCCTTAATAAGGCCAAGCGCTACGCCGCTTACTGGTGCAGTTATCGGCACGCCTGCGTCCATCAAAGATAAAGTTCCGGCGCAAACTGTGGCCATACTGGATGAGCCATTAGACTCTAAAATCTCTGAAACTAAACGCACAGTATATGGAAAACGATCTTTAGTAGGCATTACGGCTAAAAGCGCTTTTTCTGCCAAAGCACCATGACCGATTTCTCTACGGCCAGGCCCGCGCACCGGCCCGGTTTCTCCTACACTAAAAGGCGGAAAAGTATAATGCAGCATAAAATTTTTATAGCGCTCACCTTCAAGCGATTCAATCATCTGTTCGTCATCGCCTGTTCCTAAAGTCGTTATTGCCAAACTTTGCGTCTGTCCACGAGTAAATAAACCCGAACCATGGGTACGCGGCAGGACCGAAACCTCGCAGCTAATCGGACGAATCTGCTTAAATTCGCGTCCATCAATACGGATATTATCCCTAAGGATTTTCTGGCGAACTTGCGTTTTTTCTATATCAACTAATACTGACTTTATATCATCGGCAGCATAACCTTCAAGAGTAAGCTGTTGTTGGAGCTCCTTAGAAAGTAAATCCACTCCTTCTTCTCGCTCTTCTTTTGTGCTTAAACCATATATTTCCTTAAGACGCTCGACTGCTAAATCTTCAATCCGCTTTGCAAGAACCGGGTCTATCTTCTTTAAGATTACATTTGCCTTGGGTTTCCCGTACTTTTGAACGAATTCTTTCTGTTTGGCTAAAATTTCCTGGATATTATCCACGCCAAATTTTAATGCCTCAAAGTAAAATTCTTCATCAACCTCTTTTGCACGGGATTCAATCATCATCACGCCGTTTGCTCCTGCCGCGACTACTAGATCAAGTTCAGCCTTTTCAAGTTCAGCATAAGTAGGATTGAGTACAAGTTCTCCGTCAACACGGCCGACGCGACAACAGGCAACAGGCCCATTAAAAGGAATATTTGAAATTGAAAGCGCAGCGGATGCTCCGATCAAAGCCAGGATATCCGGGTCATTTTCCCCGTCGCTTGAAAGGACAATCGCCATCACCTGCACGTCATTTAAAAAACCTTTAGGAAAAAGCGGGCGAATTGAGCGGTCTATCACACGGGCATTTAAAATCTCGCTTTCTGAAGGCCTTCCCTCGCGTTTAAAAAAACCTCCGGGGATACGGCCGGCAGCATATGTCTTCTCCTGATATTCTACGGTAAGCGGGAAAAAATCCCGGCCTTCCCTGGGTTCCTTAGACATACAAGCAGTAACCAAAACAACTGTACCACCATACTGCACAGTAACGGAACCACTTGCTTGTTTAGCAAGTTTGCCGGTTTCAATAATCAAATCATTTCTGCCAAATTTTATATTCATTTTATTCCTTTTTTATTATTGTTACGGACAAAAATTACGCCTTTACGCCCTGGCATTACTTACGCAAATTAAGTTTGCCAACTACTTCTTCATACTTCTTGGCGTCTTTTTTCTTGAGGTAGTTAAGCAGCCGGCGGCGCTTTCCAACCATCACCAACAAACCGCGGCGGGAACAAAAATCTTTCTTGTGGGTTTTAAAATGGCCACCCAGCTCATTGATCCGCTCTGTAAGAAGCGCAACCTGCACCTCTGCTGAGCCGGTATCTTTAGAATGCACCTTGTAGCTATCAATAACCTTAGTCTTTTTTTCCTTCAAAAGTGCCAATGTACACCTCCGTAGTCGATTGTTTTATCTCTTCAAATTGTCGGTATTATACGTTAATCTACCTTTAAAGTCAATAAATAACTTAATGTAGGCTTTTGTGGGAACGATATTAAGGTTTTAGGCCGCCAAGGGAGGGAAAGTTAATTTATCTATTTCTTTTCTTAGTTTATTGAATATATCAGAAGCATCCGCTGCAAGCGGTTCAATCTTTTCAGGTAATAAATCTAGGGAATAAGTATGGCTGAAGAAATGGCGAAACGCAAGAAAACGTTTAAGCTCCTCGCCTAAAGCTTTTGAGATGATTTTATCATCTATAGCTTTAAGTAATAAATCACGATGCCAGGACTGCCCTTCGGTAATCTTAAGGCCTTTAGCTTGAAATACCTGTTTTACTACGTTTTCTATGCCGTTATAAAAATTATGCAGCAATGCAGCCACACCGGCAAGTTCCAATTGGGAAAGATTAACTAAAGGTGAAGGCGGCAAAGCAGATACGGTTTTATCTATAGCATCATATTCGGCTTCAATACGTAGCCTATAATTAACCATAGAGCGGTATTCCTTCCCGCCTGATCATTTTAGTAAATTTTGAAACTACTGAGAGATCTATTACATCCACGGCCTTTGAAAGTCCGAACATAAGTTCGCCGTAGTATCTGAAAAAATCCGCGGGAGATACCCCTTCCACGGCTAAATCGATATCACGGTTTTCTCTGCCAGAGACAAGACTAGAGCCGAAAAGTAATACCCGCTTGGCGGCATATCTCTCTGATATTTCCCTGATTGTTTTTTTTTCGCTTTCTGTAATCATAAATAAATTATACCATCGTTTTTCTGATTTGCTATGTATTTTTACGTACCCCTTACCCCTAAGCAACCCGTAACCCGTTGCCCGCATCCCACATCCCGTATCCCGAACCTATTTCTTCGTCACAGAATAGCTTACCGAAGTCACGGTATTGCCGGCAGCATCCACTGCCTTGATGTTATATTTATAGGTAGCATTACCTACAACTGCGCCTGATGAATTCTTGCCATCCCAAGTGATGTAGCTTGCTCCCTGAGCTTTACTATATGGGCCTAAGGTCCTGACTAAACCGCCTCCTGAGGTATAGATACTTACACTTACGGATAAAGATCCGGCCAGGTTATCGGTTGCTGTGTAGTTTATTTTGGATGCTTGGCCTTTATTTGGATAAAACGGATCAGGCGAATCAGAGATACCTGATATAACAGGTTTAGTGTTATCCAATATTATGCTGTCAGAGTAAACCTGTGACCAGTTGCCGGCTTTATCTGAAAATTTGACATAGGCGTATTTTATGCCATTCGTTGAAGACAAAGTAGTAGAAGCATTAGTTGTATACGGTAAAGGAGCTAACCAGTTAAGGTTATCCAGAGAAAACATCAGCTTATCTATACCTGCGTCTCCTGTATCAGTTGCCGAGAGGCCTAAAGTTACACTGGTTGATGTCGTATAGCTAGCATCATTGTTGATCTTGATCGAGCCGGTGGGAGGAGTTTTATCGACTACTATGGTTACGCTTGGAATCAAGCTATCCTTTAAAAGTTTGGTACTATTATTGGCATTATCTGAGGCGTAGATACTATAAAGATACTTTCCCTCAGGTAGGTTGTTTTCAAAATAAGAGTTAGCAGTTACTTCTATATTAGCTGTGCCGGATTTCGTGCCAGTTCCATCGCCGCGATATACAATATATCCTTTAATACCGCTTCCCCCTAAATCGGATGAAGGACTCCAGGTTAAACTAAATGTTCCGGTATTACTAGGATTTGATCCGCTATGATTAGGATCGGTGGCTTTGCGTCCCCTGATTACTCAGGGTTTACCTTTTTCAAGCTTTGTTCCAAATTGTACTAAAGGTATAGCATATATTTATAAACTTTCAAATGCACATACTCACATTTACCTACTTCGACCTATAAACTTCATTTTTCCATACACAGATATAACCAAACCTTAGGCGCGCGTTTTTTGATCCAATCGCTCATTTTCTTATATATAGACAAACGTAACGCCTGATAGTAGCGAAGTTTGCCGTCAAAACCCAAAACCAGCTCTTCATCTAAAATACCATTATCAGGAAAGCGGTTTTCTATCACTTTCTTAGTAGGCGGCTCAAGCCGAAGCGTACCTAAGCTTATCCAAGCTATTGATGAAGCAGGTATGCGGGTAAAAAGATTATCTACGAGATCTTCGTAATCAACCTCCCATCCTTTATAATAGATAATAGGATCAAAATGAAACCCTACCCTAAAACCGGCAGAAACTAATTTAGCAGCTGCGCTAAGCCGGCCAGATAATGAAGCAGTATAGAATTCGCTGCTTTGAATGATTTTTTTTGGATTTAAAGACCAGGAAACAACCAGGTTGTTTTGCGGCTTAGTTTTAAGAAGATTATTAATTTCAACACTTTTGGTCTTAAATTCAAATACAACTTTTGGGTGCTTCCTTAAATAATCTGCTATGGTAAGAGAAAATTCGCTAAACCGGTCAAAAACCAAGGAATCCGTAAACTCACCACTTCCTACCCTTACAGGAGAAGTAATTTTTTTTAAAAAATCTTCTATATTTACCGGGATAATAATTCCGGGGAAGTTTTGATACCCCTGCAAGAAACAATAAACACATTCAAACGGGCAACCAAAACCCAGGTTTAAAACATAGTATCCGCAACCCCGTGCGCCGGGTGTGCAAGGGCAAGGTTTAAAAAAATCGAAACGTTCTTTTACGATAAAAATATTTTCGCGTCTTTTATTATATTCAGCTAAGGTAAATTTTTTACAGCGCAGGTATTCTTTTAATGAAAGAATCTCTTCTGTTCTGGCGAGAGGAAACTCTCTCCTAAAACGGGAGAACATTGCACTCTGGCCTAATCCGCGCTCATAAAATATATTCTTTGGAGAAAATGACAGCTTTTTATCTATATTAACGCGATTGTCCGGATCAAGCTCGAGCTTAGGCAGATAAAAACCGCCTTCTTCTAAATATGACTGGGGATAACGTAATGTAAGTAGACGCTCTTTTAATAGTGCAAAATCTTTCTCTTCGGAGTCAAAGAGTGCACTTAAAGAAATCTTCTTCTGGCGCAAAATTTCATAAGCCAAGCGAATGAGCTCTTGCTTTTTATTCGGGCCGAATTGGGAGAAACGGCTTACTACATATTTTTCTATCTTTCTTACTAAAGCGTAATAGTTCATTAACCTGACTTCGACCTACGCGGTCAAAAATTTCGACCGCGTAGGTCGATTTATAGTTTTTACCGACAAAGATTCGTAAACGGACAATTACTGCACCGGCGCGGGTTACTCTCATCTGCGAGGAAATCAACTTCCGGGTTAATAATCTCCTCCATAATAACTCTGATCTCCTCCAGATAATGATTAAGCAGCTCCTGGCGTTTTTTAAAATCATCCCTTGTTTCAAAAATATAGCTTAATTTTGCATCCCTTAATGAATAAAGCGCGGCATTTAAATTTTTTCCCAGAAAATCCTTACGTTGCCCGGTAAAATATAGGTAAAGCGGCAACTGAAAAGATTTTAAATCTATGTTACCGGTTTTATAATCTAGAATCACAATACTTCCGTCATTTAAACAATCAATCCGGTCAATAAAACCGTGAAATTTAAAACTTCTCTTGCCCAGCTTAAGCGTTCCTTTAAATTCTTCTTCTAACGCGCAGATCTCTTCTACTCCCCGGGCTGCCTCTTCATTCCAAAAACGGCTAAGTCGGTATTCCATAACCTCTTTTAGCATAAAAGCGCCGCTTCTTTTACGGACGTTAAAATTACTATTAAATCTTTCTTCAAACAACGCAAAAAAATCTTTACGGTTCTTACTGTCAAACTTAGGTTTCTTACCGATGAATTTTGTAAATGCTTCATTAAGTAGTTCGTGAATAAAATTTCCGATATCAAGCGCTTCCGGTTCATCCAGTAAAACCTCTTTTTCTTTTAACCCAAGCACGTATTGAAAATAAAATCGCAGCGGACAAGCAATATAAGTGTTAAGGCTTGATGAAGAATAAGTTTTATCTTCTAAAAAGTTTACAATCGCAGAGCTCTTTTTTACCCGGCCTTTTTTAGGAACAGAATTTAGCCTAAAGCTTACTCTGGGAACTAGCGGAGCTTGCGCATTCTTACTCTTTTTTTGCTGCTGCCACCAAAGCTCTTCCAAAAATCGGCTTTTTTCTTTATCATCGCGCTTCTGGTAAATCAGGTAAGTTTCTCCTGCTGAAGCAATAAGCCGCCTGAATTGATAACGTTGTATTTCCTCTTCTTTTTCAAGGCGGTTTAACCCAAGGCTAATCATTACTTCGCGGGGAATAAGCGGCTCATAAATCATCAGGCTAGGCAAAGCTGTTTCGTTTAGATCCAAAATAATTACCCGCTTAAAATTAAGCGTACGCGTTTCAAGTAAACCCAGCACCTGCAGGCCTTCAAGCGGAGAACCTGAAAAAGAAATTACCTGTGCCCCAAGATAGTCAAGAAAAATTCCAAAGATCTCTTCATTTTCCATAGGCTGCATAAGGCCGGAAAAATTACTAAAACTTTACTGCCAGGCTAGAACTTTCTCCATAGCTTTGACATTAAGCGGATATTGGCCAAGGTTACTTTTACTAAGCAGAACACTAGTAAACTCTTTTAACACTTTAATAAAATCATGGAAATTAGCTGTATTTTCCCATGAAGAAAAACAGGCCTGATGTAAAGTACGTACGATATTCTGCAAATCCTGATATTCTTGAGTTAAACCCATACTCTTGGTTGTGATTAATCCTAAGTCAAAAAGCTCGCGCGACTGCTCAACTTCTTTTAGGCTGATAAATAAACTACCATTAAACGGATGCTCTTCAATCCCGAGAATAATCTCTTCGATTTTATGGATCATCACGCGCGTAGCCGAACTATCTTTAGTAATCATTAAATTTTTCATCAGCGGATGGCTTAAAACTTTCAGGTAATCTTCTGCATAATAAAGGCCGTCTTTCCTGGTTTCTTGCGCTTTAAAAATCGCCTTAAAAAGAGAGTAGATAATGCTATTTTTTAAAGGATACCCCATTGAAACATTAAAATTTTTAGAAAGGCAACCGATTTCAGAAAGTAGAGGCATGAGGCTTTCAGGCTGCGGAAGGACTATTGCAGTATTATCAAGATCTTTTGTATTTTTTAAAATTTCGCGCGCAAGGCAGGCCTGTGAATGCGTATCAAAACCAGCCTGGATGCTTACCTCCGGTAAATTTTCTTCCTGAGGCCCTGGAATCATCTCTACGCCTAAATCTTTAGCAGATTTTTTAAGCACGCTCCATTCTGCAGGGTCTCCCTGAAAAATAAAGTGCCCATTATTCTGCTCGTAAAAATAACGCATAAGGCGGGATTCGGTTTTATGCAGATAGAAAAAACCGCAGAAAATTATTGCTTCAAACTCAGAATAATCATTATTCTCTAAATTCCTGCTTACCTCTAAGTAAATCAACCCGCGGTTATATTCCTGGGTTTGCTTAAGCTGGCGATGGAAAATATCGCGTAATGCGCCGATTCTGA
>CAKKSP010000003.1:0-26109 GCA_919902045.1 Omnitrophica bacterium GWA2_41_15
CGCGGAGACCTTACCGTTACCGTTCCTAATGGGGGAGAAAAATGGAATGTTGGATCGATACAAAATATTACTTGGAGCCGTGTGGGTTCTATTGCAAACGTAAAGCTTGAATATTCCACAAACAGTGGAGCGCTTTATCTTGCAATAATAAATTCTACTTCAAATACAGGTGCTTATGCTTGGACTATTCCAGATGCAATTACAACTCTAGGGTTGGTTAAGATAACCAATGTCGACGATTCGACGATCAACGATGTTTCTAGCGCGACTTTTAAGATTCAAGGTAACCTTAATATGACCGTTCCCAATGGAGGAGAGATTTGGGCTGCTTATTCCACGCAAAATGTCACTTGGCAGACAACCGGGACTATGCCTACGGTTGATTTAAGTATGTCAACAGACGGCGGTACAACTTGGGCCTCGATAGCTGATTCTTTGAGCAATAGCGGAGCTTATTCCTGGACTGTTCCGGATAATGTCGGCGGTTCTGTACGGGTGAGAGTAATGGACCATAGCGATTCGGAGGTATTTGATATCTCAAACTCCAACTTCCGTATTCGCACAACCTTAACGCTTACCTCTCCTAACGGCGGACAGACCTGGACCGTAGGAAGCTTACGGCCGGTTACTTGGGTAAATATCGGCGTAATCTCGAATGTAAAACTGCAGTATTCAAGGGATAATTTCTTTATGGATACGCAGACTATTTTAGCCTCTGTGGTAAACACCGGTATATTCACCTGGACTATCCCGGATTCGATCTCTAATACTTTGCGCGTGCGTGTTTCTGACCCTAATGATTCAGGCGCTTATGATGATTCCAATACTGACGTTAAGATAATTGCCGCTTTTACAGTTAACGTTCCAAACGGCGGAGAAAAGTGGGATGTGGGAAGCGGCCAAAATATTACCTGGACCTGGAATGGTTCGGTCTCCGATGTTAAGCTGGAGTATTCAACTGACGGAGGTGCTACATATCCGAATATTATTGCCGCAGTTTCAAACACCGGAAGTTATCTCTGGACAATACCGGATAATATTACTGCTCAGCTAAGAGTGCGTGTTTCAGACCTGGCAGACAGTGCCAATGCTTATGATGCTTCTAATAGTATAGCCAAAATCCGGGCTAAGTTTACTCTGACAAGCCCCAACGGAGGCGAAATATGGAAGATTGATGATTCGCATACGATAAACTGGAATTCTATCGGTATTGTAGCAAATGTAACGCTGGATTATTCTCGTGATGATTTTGCTTCTGATATTGTAAATATCACTCCTTCCACGCCTAATGATGGAAGCCAGCCCTGGGCAATCCCGGATGCAATATCGACTAATCTGAAAGTGCGCGTTATGAGCACAACCGATACCGATGCATATGATATATCGAATGCAGCTTTTAAGGTCCACGGAGCATTTACGCTCACCAACCCCAACGGAGGAGAGGATTGGAGGATCGGCCAGGTAAATAGTATTACTTGGACGACCTTGGGCTCGATCGCTAATGTCAAGTTGCAGTATTCAACAGATAGCGGTTCGACTTTCCCGAATACGATAATTGCTTCTACTGCTAATGCCGGCAGTTACAGCTGGACTCTACCTAATACACCTTCAGCAAATGCAAGGGTAAGAGTATCAGATGCAAGCGATGATACAATTTATGATAATTCAAACGCTAATTTCGGTATACGCGGATATTTTGGCGTTACTTCTCCTAACGGAGGAGAAGCCTGGATCGTTAATTCAAGTTATAACATTACATGGAATTGGGGCGGCAATATCGGCTATAAGTTAAGCTATTCAACCGATGGAGGCCTGACATATCCGAATGTCATAGTTCCTGTCGCTGATTATGCGCAGAATGCAGGAAGCCGCGCCTGGACAATTCCTGATGATATTGATGATACAGTACGCGTCAAGGTAGAGGATCCGGCGGATCCGGCAGTATATGATACTTCGGATGCAAACTTTAAGATCCGCGGTGCGCTTACTCTAACAAGCCCTAACGGAGGGGAGCGTTGGATCACTTTCGAGCCGCATGCGATTACCTGGAGCACTATCGGGACTATCCCGACGGTAAAGATAGAATATTCCAAGGACAATTTTATTTCTGATTTCCATACCATCACAGAGTCAGTGGCAAATGTGGGAACTTACGCCTGGAGTGTTACGGATGACCGCTCTACGACGGTAAAGATACGCGTAAGTGATACAAGGGATGCTACTACTGTAAAAGATGTTTCGGATGCAAATTTCAAGATCGATTACTATACGATCGTATGGAAGATTGTCGATCTTCTGACCTATGCTAACCTGGATAAACTGACCGTGGTTTCAACTGATGGATGGGCAGGTTCAAGCTTAGGTTCTCCTGTAACCCATGATCATCCATACGGGATCTGGAATGCTACCTGGAGCAGGTCTGAATATGGAGATCGTGACGTTCCATTTGTTGCTGACCGCGATCACCCTGTTAATGACCCGATCATGGTCTTAATGGAAACGCAAGTTGTTCACGTCTGGGAATCTAAGGTTTTTTTTGCATATGATGCCACAAATGATAAGGTTAATATGAGCGCAACTCTGATACGCGACGGAACTAATCTGTTGCGTCTTGAAGATGGCTCATTAGTCCCGATTTCAACCACGCAATGCGATATTAATATTTATGATACAGGTACCCTGGTCAAAAATTTCAATTCTGTAAGCGGGGCTGATCAATACGGGTTCTATTATTTTACCTGGAATTCGCCTACAGGGCTGGTGGCAGGAAAAACCTACCAGGTCATGACCACTATTGATAGCGCATCCGGTGGTTCATTTACTACGCCTACAATTTTTAGTATTACCGAGACCGCTCAGATCAAGGAAACTTTGGATCAAGTTATAGCAACCGGCGCTAATGTATCGTCCCAATTAGCAGCGCAGAACACTTTAATTGATACTAAGATGACCGAGCAGCAGGCAACTATTACCACCGAAATGCAAAGGGGTGTTAGTGAGATCCAGAAAACCGGATCAGATATTACAAGCCTTGTAGATACTAAACTCCAGACCTTTGAAACAAGAAGTAATGATGCTTTAACCCGCCTTGAAGCAGGCGCAGGCCGTGCTACTGAAGCAGGCGTAAAACTTTCTGATACGGCGATGAAATATTCCTGGAATGCGGCGGTGTCACCAAATCCTGCGTTGTCAAATACTATGATTTCCATTGCTGTTCAGGGGCCGGAGAAGATTGATGTTGTGGATCCGGCAACAGCGCAAATTCTTCAGAAAGATAAGCCTACGGCTCCGCTACTCGATATCTACACTTGGGATAATAAGAAAATATATAATTCAGTACCGCTTAAGCAATATAAGAAGTCATCAGGGCTTATGGTTTACGAATTTAAAGCTGACCAGAATTTCGTTGGAGGAAAAGCCTTTACTTACGTAGTTTCTGATTCGGTTACCGGCGGCCTTATAACCGGTTCCGGTATGGTTGAATCCACTTCTTTGACTACACTAGAAGGGCTCGTGTCTCAGACCCCAACAATTGTAAGTACTCTTAACCAGGCTTTAGATGGAATCGATGAACTTAATAAGGCAATGGGTGATGCTGGCGAAAGAGGGACTACAAGTATACTTAAGGCAATTGATTCAATACATAAGAGTATAAAGAATTTACCTGAAGAGTTTGCTAAAGAAGGGCCCACTGCGATGATGATCAAACAGGTAAATGATATTGCTGAAAAACTCAAAGTTACCGGTAAAGACGCAGGATGGGATTTTAGCGACTTGCTTGAAGAATCAATAGGTGATTCTCCGACGATAAAAGAGATCCGCGCCAAGACAGATGCCATCGAAGGAGTGTTAAAATTATTGCAGATGCTTTTTGAAGCAAAACTTGGCGGCATAGATACGCCGGTTGTTTCAACGAGTTTAAGCCCTGGTAGCGTACGTTTTAAGGTAGTGGCGGTTAATCCGTCAAAAATGAAGACTCAGCGCGTTCCGATTAAAGTTTATTTGCCGGAAGAGGTCAAGCTTAAAGACATTACGGATGCCGGCGGCTTAAGTGTGGAGTATGATTCTATCAAGAGGATGTATTATGTTTACAGGGATAATCTTGAACTTGCTCCCGGACAAGTACGTAATTTCTTGGTAGAGGTTGAAGATATCTGGTTAATTGCCGATGACCTGCGCGGTGCTTATAAGAAACAAGCAACGGATATTCTGGCAAAGCTTGTGAAAACCGAATATTATCCTTCGGCAAAACAAATTGTTGACGGAATCAGCACTCGCCTTGAAGAAATAGCCAGGACACAATCTGATGAAACGGTAACTAGGGAAGAGCATATTGGAGTATACCGGACTAACCTCAAGGTTCTGGATAAAATTAAAGAGGATATTGCAAAACTTGAAAAAACTCTTGCTACTGCAGGAGGGCCGTTAGCACCGGATATGCTTTCAAATATTAAGATTAAATCGGATAACCCATCGAAGACTGCAACCTGGCTGGTGATTATTTCTATCCTTGGTTTTACTATTGCGCTGGGAGTTATACTATTTGCTACTTGGCAGTATCAGGCAAAACTGGCTGATAAGGCGATGCGGGAGACCAGTAAAAATATCTTCGGTAAGGAAAGTGAAATTAAAAAGAGTTGATGATGAATGAACGCAGATAGTCGCAGATGTAACGCAGATTTTCGCAGATAAATATTATATTTGCGTAAATCTGCGTTTGATTTGCGGGAATCTGCGTTAAATAAAAATTTGTTTTAAGTATGCTCGACGTTTATATCTATACTCCGCAAAAAATCCTCTTTGAAGGCCAAGCCAAAAGTGTTATACTACCCGGTGAACAGGGAGATTTTGAGATCCTGAATTTCCACAAAAATATCTTAAGCCGGATAATTTCCGGTATAATTTTTGTAGACGAAAAAGGTTTTTATGTCCGCCGTGGAGTAGCTAAAGTGGAATTAAATACTATAGTTATCGTGGCTGAAGAAGATTAAATCGACCTACGCGGTCAAAAAAAATCGACCGCGTAGGTCGAGGCAGGTAAAAATCATGGATAGAAATGTAGCTTTGGTTTTAATCTTTGCTTTATGCCTCTTGGGGCCATGCGCAGTTTTTGCCTTTTCAAGTTTTGCCAGTATCAATGCATTGGGGCGCAATCCTTCCGCCGCCCCGAAAATTTTCACCGCAATGGCTATTACACTTATTTTTACAGAAACAATCTCAATTGCTGTTATGTTGATTGTGTTTCAACTATTTAGTAGATAAAACACGGGAGCCATAATGGACATAAGTTTTATGCTTTTATTTGTTGGTATTGAGGTGGTTTTATTTGTTTGGGTTATTAGTATGCTGCGTAAGGTTTTTACCCGTAATGTGGTAACCGCTACCCGCCATCTTGAAGGATTAAGCCAGGATTTTGACCAGCGCAAGCAGGATGTTAAAAGCATGCTTGAGGATGCAGAGCGTACTTATAATGAAAGAGTTGTCCAGGCAGAAGATGACGCTAACCAGAATAAGGCAAAAATTATTAATGAAGCAAAAGAAGAAGCAGAAAAGATAGTTCAAAAAGCCCGCCAGGAAGCGCAGGAAATTATGCAGCAGGCGGATAAAGCCAGCAAAAAAATGACACTTGAGATAGAGGGGCAGTTAAAATCCCGTGCGATAAAAGAAGCAGTGAAACTTTTAAGCATGGCTCTTCCTGATGATGCCAAGGAGCTTGTGCATTTGCACCTGGTGCACGATTTAGTCAGGAATGGTATTGAGTCTTTGCAGATTCCCGGGGCGTTAGAGGAATTTCCTGAAATTAAAGTATCAACTGCGATTGTTTTAAAAGAAGGGGATAAGTTGTTATTGCGGGGAAAGATCAAAGATAAAATCGGTAAAGATTTAGATATTAGTGAGAATATTGATAAGGAATTGGTGGCAGGTTTAGTTGTATCATTGGGAAGTTTGGTAATTGACGTGAGTTTAAAATATAAAATTCAACAAGCATTAGGGATCATCTAATGGCACAAAGCGGTATTTTTGACCTTAGGGAAATAGGCAAGGTTAAATCTGTGCGTAAATTTATTGTTGTAGCAGAAGGCCTTCCTTCGTGCATGAACGGCCAGATTGTAGAGTTTGCCAATAATGTAAAAGGCCTGGTCATGGGTTTTAACGAAAATGAAGTTCAGATCCTTGTTTTGGGATCAGCTTCGGATATCCGCTCCGGTGATGAGATTTATAACCGCGCTAAGCCTTTATCGCTGCCTGTCGGTGAAAATTTTATTGGCAGGGTAGTAAACAGCCTTTGCGTTCCTCAGGATAACGAAGGTGATATAAAAGCAGAGGCTCTTTTTGCTGTTTTTCGCGATGCGCCTCCGGTTATGGACCGCAGGCCGGTGCGGGATACGCTTGAAACCGGTTCTATGGTTTTAGATGCGGCTATTCCTATAGCCAAAGGCCAGAGGCAGCTTTTAATCGGTGACCGCCTTACAGGCAAGACTACAGTAGCAATCGACGCTGTTTTGAATCAGAAAGGTAAGAATGTTATCTGTATCTACTGTTGTATCGGGAAAACCTATTCAAATCTTCTGAAAGTTATTGAAGTGCTTAGAGAACATAAAGCAATGGAGTATTCTGTGGTTGTAAGCGGGATTGCTGCTACTTCCGCGGGAGAACAGTATCTGGCCCCATTTACTGCTTGTATGTTAGGCGAATATTTTATGCATTCGGGTAAAGATGTCCTGTTAGTTTTCGATGACCTTACAAAACACGCCTGGATTTATCGTCAGATTTCCCTGCTTCTTGAGCGCGCTCCTGGCCGCGAGGCATATCCCGGGGATATATTCTATGTCCATTCCCAGCTTATGGAAAGAGCAGGTTATCTTAAAGAAGAGTTAGGCGGCGGGTCAATGACATTTTTGCCAATCGTAGAAATCCTTCAGGGGGATGTTACAGGTTATATCCCTACCAATCTTATTTCCATGACTGACGGGCAGATATATTTTAGCACTACGCTTTTTAATAAAGGAATTAAGCCGGCTGTGGATTTGGGGCTTTCGGTTTCGCGTATCGGTAATAAGGCGCAATGGCCGATTATGAAGGAGCTAAGTAAATCTTTCCGGCTTGATTATCTGCAATATCTTGAGCTTTTATCCATGACGCAGCTGCGTGCAACCGGTTTATCTAAAGAAGCAGAGGCGCGTTTGAGGCACGGTGAAGTTATTAATAAGCTTATTGTGCAGTCTAAAAATCATCCGGTTTCCGTTGAAAAGCAGATCTTTTATCTTTACGCGCTTAACCGCAAGATTCTTGATGCGCTTTCGGTAAGCCAGATAAAGAGGTTTCAGGAAGAAATCGAAGATTTTTTAAATCATAATTACGCTGAAGTTATGGTTTCACTACGCCAGGAAAAAGCTTTTTCCGATTTCTTGAAAAATAAGATCGATGAAGCTTTAAAGGATTATTTCCAACGTGCGGAACCTAGCCCAGCTTAAGAAAGACTTAGAGTTTAACAAAAGCCTGACCTCGTTTACAGAGGTATTAAAAATTATCGCGGTAACGCAATTCCGTTCTTTTGAGTTAAAATTAAAAACTTTTGAACGCCTGCGCCATGTGCTTGAAAATATTATCGGATCTATCGATATGGCAGGGATAAAGCATCCGTTTTTGACTCCGGAGCGCCAGGAAAGCTGTGTTGTAGCCGTAACTTCAGACGCTGGGCTTATGGGTGGATTAAATATACAGGTAGCAAATGCCGCGATTCAGGAGTTAGAGAAAAATGGGGGAGAATTGGCAGTAATCGGCGAACGCGGCCAGAATTACCTACGAGATCGCGGAGCGCGGTTTGCATCTTTTCCCGGCGTAATCGAAGAAGAGCGTGTTAATCAGGCTGTTGAGATCAGGCGTTGGGCGATGGAGAAGATGTCGGAGAATTGCGGAAGGTTTGTGGTAGTGTTCCCACGAGCGCTTTCTATTACCATGCAAAAGGTAGAAGCAGCTCAACTCTTGCCTTTTCAGATTTCTGAAAAGTTTGTTTCACAGGCCAAAGAGTCCAGCGAAAGAGATTTTATTTTTGAGTCAAAACCCGCTGATGTGTTAGAATATCTTCTTAAACTCTGGTCAGGCCAGAAGATTTATGAAATTTTCGGGTTAAGCCGCCTGGCGGAATTTGCTGCGCGTTTTGTGCATTTAGAGGAAAGTTCGCAGAGGCTTAAAAAATTGGAGCAGAGTTTGCACAGGCAGTATTTCAGGGAGCGCCACGAAATTATTGATCGGGGTATGCGCGAGTTATTTACCGCACGTTCACTTTATGCCAGAAAATAAGCTTATTCAGGTCGGAGAGGTTATCTCAGTGCAGGGGCCGGTAGTTGATGTGCGTTTTTCACCCGGCGCCCAGCTCGCTAATATTTTTGATGCTCTTGTTACTAAGACTGCTTATGAAGAGGATGTTATTTTGGAGGTGGCAGAGCATGTAAGTAATAACGTCGTTCGTTGCATCGCGGTACAATCTACTTTGAATATAAAACGAAATAGCCCGGCTTTTTCCCGAGGCGGGCCGATTGAAATTCCCATAGGTGATGAACTTTACGGAAGGATAATTAATATTATAGGAGAACCCATAGACCAACAAGGCAAAATCAATACGGTTTTTAAACGCCCTATCCGTAAACCTGAAATGGGTTCGCTCCTGCCGCAAGATAAAGAATCTAAGGTGGAATTTGAAGTGCTTGAGACGGGAATCAAAGTTATTGATTTACTTTTTCCTTTAGTTAAAGGCAGCCGTACCGGGATCTTGGGTGGTGCGGCTCTTGGGAAAAGTATCCTTACTCTTGAGATTATTCAGCATATTGTCAGAAAGCATGAAGGAAGCTGCGTTTTTGCCGGTGTGGGGGAGCGTATCCGTGAAGGAAATGAGCTTTTTTTTGAGCTTAAGAAACACGGCGTGCTTGAAAAAACGATGATGGTTTTTGGCCAGATGAATGAGCCTCCCGGAGCGCGTTTTGGCGTGGCAATGACCGGCATTACACTTGCTGAATCTATTCAGAGAAAAAATCAGGATGTCCTGCTTTTTGTGGACAATATATTCCGTTTTATTCAGGCCGGGGCTGAGATTTCCACCCTTTTAGGCCGTGTTCCTTCAGAAACCGGGTATCAACCGACGTTAATTTCCGAGGCCAGTGAATTTCATGAACGTATCCGTTCGGCAAAAGAAATCGGCGGTTCTATTACTGCAATCGAAGCAGTCTATGTGCCTGCGGATGATTTGACTGACCCTGCAGTTGTGGCAATCTTTAGTTTTCTTGATTCAATTCTTGTGCTTTCCCGCGAACGTATCCAGCTTGGGCTTTATCCGGCAGTAGATCCGCTGTTATCAAGCTGCGCTAACCTTGATCCGGATATCGTCGGAAAACGCCACTTTGATATTGCGCAGGAAGTCATAAGAATCTTTCAAAAATATGATGAGTTGCGCCGTATCGTTATGGTAATCGGTATAGATGAACTTTCGCGTGCGGATCGTACATTATATGAGCGTGCGCGAAAACTGCAGAATTTCCTCACCCAGCCGTTTTTTGTGGCCGAAGCTTATACCGGGAAAAAGGGTGCTTATGTTACTGTTGAGGAAACTCTATCAGGCTGCGAACGGATTATTTCCGGGCGCCTTGACCGCATGCCGGAAGAAGATTTTTATCTGATAGGAGGATTGATGTAAAATGGTACAGAAAATGTTTTTAGGAGAGATACTTATTCAAAAAAAAATAATTACGCAGGAGCAGCTTAATGCAGCCTTAGTAGAGCAAAAGCGGACTAGTCAAATACTTGGGTCAATATTATTACGCAGGAAAGTTGTTACTGAAAAGCAGCTTCTTGAGGCGCTTTCCGAACAGTTTGGCGTGACTTTCTTAGAGATAGGCGGAAAGTACGATGATTATTTTGACTGGCAGCTTCTTGTTAAATTTTCCCCGTCTCTGATTGTCGACAATCATATTTTTCCTATTATGGCAAAAGGAGAAGATATTACATTTGCCATTAACAATCCTTTAGATCTATGGCTTATGGATGAGGCTCAGCGGCAGGCAAAGGATTACCGGATAAATATGGTTTTAATCACAAAAAAAGACATGGATGAGTTTATTATGCGTTACCGTAAGCAGCGCAGGACGAAGATGGACAAGTTTTTCGAATAACCCATGCTCAAAAAACCCGACGCAATATTAGGAGAAGCTTTAGTTGAAAGCGGGCTACTTACCCGCCAGAGGCTAGAAGCCATTCTTAAAGAAGTAGATACTGCTAATTTTACACTTTGCCAGACGCTTATCGAAAAAGGCTTAATTAAGGAAAAAGAGGCAGTTGAAATAGTTTCAAAGAAAATGGGGATAAAATTTGTCAATCTGAAAGAGCTTTCTATTGATAAGAGCCTGGTTGATAAAGTTAAGGTAGCCCTGGTTTCTTATTATAAATTTATGCCGATAAAAATTGAAGGCAATGTGCTTACGATCGCATGTTTTTGGCCGCTTGACCTGAAAGTCCAGGATGAGATCCGCACGCATTTAGGGTATGCTTATGATTTAGAGATAGTGCTTGCGCTACGTACTGATATCATGGATATGCTGCATAAATTTTATGGCCTGGCAGCGGATATCATGGAGAAGATTATGTTGCAGGCCAAAGCCGCAGAGAGCGTTGGTTCTATCCAGGAGTCAAACCAGGAAGTAGAAAATATTGATAAACTTGCCCAGGATGCTTCTGTAATAAATTTAGTCAACCAGATAATTTTGGAAGCATTCCGAAAGCGTGCTACTGATATCCATATTGAACCTTATCGAGGGGGTGTATCGCTACGTTATCGTATTGACGGGATGCTTTTTGACGCAGATGCCCCGCAGCAGATCAAATATTTCTTACTTCCTATCATTTCTCGTATCAAAATAATGTCTAATCTTAACATTGTTGAGCGCAGGCTTCCTCAGGATGGCAGGAGTGTGGTGCGTATTCAGGATCAGGTGCTTGATTTACGTATTTCAACGCTTCCTACGCCTTACGGAGAAGGGGTAGTAATCAGGATTTTACCCAGCCAAATGCTTTTTGGCCTTGAAAAACTCGGGTTAGAGCCTAAAGAAATAACAGTTTTAGAGGAGCTTATTCAGCGGCCGTACGGGATTATTTTTGTTACCGGCCCAACGGGAAGCGGTAAGACTACTACGCTTTATGCCTGTTTAAGCAAACTTAATACACGGGAAAGAAAAATTATTACCATAGAGGATCCGATTGAATATGAGATTAAAGGAGTGACCCAGATCCAGGTAATGCCGGAAATCGGGCTTGATTTTTCCCGGGGGTTACGCAGCATGCTGCGCCATGATCCGGATGTAATGATGGTAGGTGAGGTGCGCGATGCAGAGACAGCAGAGATTGCTATACGCGTTGCCTTAACAGGACACTTAGTTTTTTCAACGCTTCATACTAATGACGCGGCAAGCGGTATTACCAGGCTTGTAGATATCGGGATTGAGCCATATTTAGTAGCATCAAGTGTAGAAATATTTATTGCCCAAAGGCTCATCCGCGTGATCTGCCCGCATTGTAAATATGAAGATACAACTCTGCTTCCTGAATTGCGGCGTCAGATAGCTGAAGGCTTAGGGTTAGATAGCCATTCTAAGGTAAAGATTTTCCGCGGCAAGGGATGCGCGGAATGTAATTACAGCGGATTTTTCGGGCGTACCGCAATTTACGAGATGCTGTTTATTGATGCTGTGATTGAAGATATGATTACCCGGAGCGCAACAGCCCAGGAAATAAAAAATGAGGCGGTAAAGCAGGGTATGCGCACTTTGAGGCAGAGTGGGTGGCAGAAGGTAATTGATGGCTTTACTACGCCCGAAGAAGTGATGAAGGTAACTCCTTCAGAAGATCACCATCTTAAAAAAACACAGGTTTTTGTCGAAGTTGCAGGGCAGGAGGAAAAAGAAACAGGCAGCGAACGCCGGGTTTTTCAAAGGCTGGATAGCAGGGTAAATATCCGTTATAAAATATTTAATTCTGAAGCAGAATTATTGCGCCATGGCTATACACCTGAGCGCATAACCGCTACTAAGAATATCGGAGCAGGAGGCTTGCTTTTTGCTTCTCCGGAAAATATTGCATTGGGGGCGTTTCTTGATCTGGTAATTGAAATACCTGATTCAAACGTTCCAGTAACCTGCCTTGCTAAAGTTCTACGCAGTGAAGAAGTCAGTTCCGGTTCTCGTTATGATGTGGGGGTATGTTTTATGGGGCTCTCCGGAGTTGAGCGCCAGAGGATCAATAAATTTGTAGAGGAGGAATAATTTAAATGGCTCAATTCCACTATAAGGCTAAAAAAAATGCAGATGAGTTAATTGATGCAGTTCTTGAAGCCGCAAGCCAGGAAGAGGCAGTAGAAAAAATCAGCGCATTAGGTTATTTCCCGCTTAAAGTTGAAGAGGTAAAAGTAGATGAGCCTATCGGAGAATTATCAAGGTCCATAAACATAAATTTTTCAAACCGCCGCGTCATTAATATAGCATCTTTTAGCCGCCAGCTTTCCACGCTTCTTAAATCAGGGGTACCAATTTTAGCTGCTCTTAATATCATTGCCGAGCAGTCTGAAAACGCATCTACAAAAAAATTCTTAGCAGAAGTGCATAACGAGGTAAAAAACGGCCGTAGCCTTTCAGATACCCTTAGGCGTTTTAAAAATCTATTTTTTCCGGTATATCTTGCTCTTATTAAAGCAGGAGAGGAAAGCGGTAATCTTTGGGCAGCACTTGCTAAAATTTCCGAGCATCGGCGTAAACAAGAAGAGATAATCTCACGCCTGCGCAGCGCGTTAGCTTATCCTATACTGATGGCATTAGTAGGATTAGCTACGGTTATCTTTATGCTTACTTTTGTTATGCCGCGGCTTATGGGTATTTTTTCTACTCTTGGCCAGCAGCTGCCGCTGCCAACGCGTATTTTAATTATCACAAGTAATTTTTTACGTAACCAGTGGTTGTTAGTAGTTTTGGGTTTGTTGGTTATAGTAGTAGTTTTTAAAATTTGGAAAAATACTGCCTCCGCAAAAAAAATCCTAAGTATAATTTCTCTTAAATTTCCGTTATTTGGGAAAATTGTTTTGAAAGCAGAGGTCGCGCGATTTTCCCGCACGCTTGAATTATTAGTCAAAAGCGGTATACCGATTTTACGCGCGATAGAAGTGAGCATGCCTGTAATGCAGAATGAGCTTTTACGCAGCCAAATCCTAAAAAGTTCACAGGATCTGCGCCAAGGCGCGTCTTTCGGGAAAAGTTTAAAAACATCAAAATTGTTTCCTGTTTTTATGAGTAATCTTATATCAGTTGGCGAAGAGTCCGGAAAACTTGATGAAGCGCTTTCTGAAGTTGCCGAGGCTTATGAGCAGGATTTAGATGAAGCAATCAGGATTATGTCGAGTTTGCTTGAGCCGCTGATGATTTTATTTATGGGATTAGTTGTCGGGTTTATCGTAATGGCGATGTTGTTGCCGTTGTTTGAGATAAATATTGCGGTTAGATAAGAATACTTCTTTCAGGGACACTTTTTAACATGCAATTTAAATTTTAAAAAGTGTCCCTAAGCAAGTCTAATGGAGGGAAACCATGAAGAAAGCTTTTACACTCATCGAACTAATGCTTGTTGTTGTAATTATCGGCGCTCTCGTTGCCATGGTTATGCCTCGGCTTACAGGAAGAGGTGAACAGGCTCGAGCCCAAGCAGCAGCAGCGGATATCAATTCTAATATTGCCACTGCCCTTAAGATGTATGAACTGGATAATGGTATTTTTCCTACTACCGAGGAAGGTTTAAATGCGCTGCTTGTAAAACCTTCTTCTGCGCGTAACTGGCCTGGCCAGTATTTAGAGAAACAGCCAATTGACCCCTGGGGCAGGTTATATCAATACCGCAGCCCGGGAACCCATCGGCCGGATTATGATCTTTTTTCTTTAGGCCGCGACGGCCAGGAAAGTTCCGATGATGTTAAAAACTGGGAATAAGTCGTTTACTTTAATAGAGATTTTAATTTCTGCAGTAGTTCTCTCCGTAGGGACCATCCTGATTTACGAGTCATTTTTCAAGCTCATCGATGTTTTTTCCTATTATCGGGATTATCTTGAAATACACTCTCTTGCCGAAAATAAAATTTGGGAAGCGCAGGAGTATACAAGCCGCAATGGCCCGGAAGCCGAGGTTTATTATGAAGGTACTTTTTCCGGTAGCAGCCGGGATTTTCTCTGGAAACTTCAAGCCGTAAAAGAATCAGCTGGCTCCATGCTTTCACTTTACAAAATTAATCTGAATATTGAATGGAATTACGGCCAGAAAAAAAAGCAACTTTTTAGGCAAGCGTATGCATTGCATAAAGAAAAAAAGAAGCTTTAAAGGTTTTACTTTTATTGAACTGATTTTAGCAGCCTCGTTAACAGCTATAATCGGGCTTACGATATATGCTACATTAGGCCAGGCAGTTAAAGTCTGGGTGCGGCTTACTCCTTCAAAAGGAGTTGAAGACGCGCAAATTTTTATGGAAAAATTTGTCCAGGATGTGCGTAATGCAAGGCAAGGCGAGGGAGGTAATTTTTTTGGAACAAAAGATGAGCTGAGTTTTTTTACATCTGTAGATTCGTTTTCAGAAAATCCGGCTTTTAGGTTTAATTTAGGCGATACAGCTTATCAATTTTCAGAAGACGCAGGAACAGTTTCCGTATCAAGGCGTAATTACAGCCAGGCCTATGAGCAAAGAGATCTGCCTCCGACTTCAACCTTATCCGGTTTAAAAAACGTTACCTTTAGTTATTATGGATTTGATCCGGATGAAGAGCAATACAGCTGGCAAGAGGAGTGGGTTAAAAAGGGTTATCCAATTGCAGTGCGTATTATTTTAGAATGGGTTGATGGTAGTCAATTGATGAAACTTAGCCGTACCGCGACGTTTGGATGGGAGTTGGTGCCATGAAACGGGGCAGCATTCTCGCACTTTCACTATGGACGGTAAGCCTGCTTTCGATTTTTGCGATTTATCTTGGCTACGGAGTACGCCAGAATTTATCGCTTGCTGTAAAACTTGAGCGCAGAAGCCAGCTGCATTATGCGGCCGAGGAAGGATTTTTGCGTTCGGTATTCTTATTAAGCCAGGATGATCCTGAAGGGGTAGATTTTTTAAATGAACCTTGGGCAAATAATCCGCATAAAAGCATAAGCGCGACAAAAATGGAACTTTTTGCTATAATAGATGAAGAGCGTAAAATTAATATTAATAACGCAAATATCGCTACGCTTAAGCGCTTATTTAAAGGGTTAGATTTTGATGATACTCAGGCGCAGAATCTGGCAGCTTCCATCCTAGATTGGCGCGATGCGGATAGTTTTCTTTCCGTGCCTCTTGGCAGCGCAGAAGATAGCTTCTATCGCGGCCTGAAAGATTCTTATGAGGCAGCGGATAAACCGTTTGAATCTTTAAGTGAACTTGAGTTTGTGCAGGGATTTACTGCGGAACTATTTGCTAAAGTAAAAAATTACCTTACAATATTTGGAAGTGGAAGGGTAAATATTAATACTGCGACTTTGCCGGTTTTAGAAGCAGTAGGTTTTTCTCAAAAGTTAGCAGAGAAAATTATAAATTTTCGTTTAGGCCAAGATCAAAAATTCGGCACAGAAGATGACCGGTATTTTAATGATCTTACTCAAGGGGTTAGCCTTCTTAAAGAAGTTTTTCCGTTGTCAGAAGAGGAAATTGCCGAATTTGGCAACCTTGCGTTAGGGCAAGTTATAGATATAAGGTCGCAGGTTTTTTCCATCCAAAGCCAGGGTTATTTTGATCGTCCTAATTCAGAGGTTTTAACCGTTAATGCGGTAGTTAACCGGGGTTGTGAAATTCTTTATTATGCTGAATCTTAAAAATTTATTCAAGCCAAAATCAGATGGGTCTAATATATTAGCCCTTGATTTTAGCACCGATAATTTAAAACTGGCTTTTTTAAACAATAGCGGAGTAAAAAAAGAGATCAGTACTATTTTAAACCGTGATATTCGAGGTGCGACTGATCAGGAAATAGCAAGGATTATACGCTCTTTTTACGTAAACCCTGAATTTCGCGGTTCAAGCGTCGTTGACCTCCTGCCTTCACCGGCAGTAATCACAAAGAACATTGAAGTTCCTTCTAAAGACCCCCAGGAAGTGGAAGAGATGGTAAATTTGCAGGCTTCGCGTTTTACCCCGTATGCCCGCGAAGATATTATCTTTGATTATCTTTCTAT
The DNA here is from genome assembly GCA_919902045.1 of Omnitrophica bacterium GWA2_41_15. Lineage (GTDB taxonomy): Bacteria > Omnitrophota > Gorgyraeia > Gygaellales > Profunditerraquicolaceae > CAKKSP01. The sequence goes on from CAKKSP010000003.1 coordinate 16,276, forward strand.
CGGAGTATATAAACGTAGTTACACGAAGCTCTTATTAGTTACCGCAAGCCGTACACTTATTAAGCGGCATTTAGATATCCTGAATCAGGCAGGTATTCATTGCGAACGGATATTTTTTTCGCCGGAAAGTATCGCTTCTTTTGCAATTGGGGCTGCTAAAGTATCCATGGAAGGGCAAGTCAGCGCGGTTATCCATATTGACGCAGGGTTTTCTGATTTTATGGTGGCAGTAAAAGATAAGTCTGTTTTTGTGCGCGGGATACCCATAGGAGCAGACCATTTTATTCAAGACAAGGCGCAGTATTAGGCAAGGTTTATTGAAGAAGCTAAAACCTCTCTTGAAGCCTATTCTGCCGAGGATATAGAGCGCCCACCGCAACTTTTAATTTTATGCGGAGTTTCTGAAACAGCTAAAGAGTTAAAGAGTTTGTTAAGCGAAAACTTACGCCTGCCAACTGAAGTAATATCTTACCTTGATTACCTGCCTGTTAAGGCAGATGCTTTAACAAAAGGGGCGGCATTAAAGACCATCTCTTTTTTAAATGTTACTGCCCCTCTAATAAGCGCAATCCCGAATAAAATCAATCTTGTCCCGGAGGAGATAAAATTCCGTAAGATTCTTGAGGAAAAGGGTAAAGACGCAATTAAGACCGGAGCGCTGGTAACTGCTTTTTGTATGATCCTATTTGCGATAGTAGCAAGCAATATCTATTTTAAGCGCACCCAGTTAAAAAAGATTCTTTTTCAATATGAGGCTAAACATAAATTAGCGCAGGGACTAGAAACGGATTTTAATAAAATTCAGCAGGTAAGAAGCGTTTTAAACAGGCGTGGTTTTTCACTTGCTGTGATTAACGAGCTTTATGAAATACTACCGGATAATATCCGGATTGAGGATATAAGGTTTGACCTGATCCAAGATCGTTTTTCTTTACGCGGAAGTGCGGAAACCAGGAATGCGCATTCTACTTTTTTAGAGGCGCTTAATAAGTCGGATTATTTTAAGGATGTGAATAATAAATACGCTACAAAGCGTTCTGAAGGCGATAAAGACGTGATTGATTTTGAGATTGTAAGCAACTTGCGCAAATGAAAAAATTAATTGAGAGATTAAAAAATTATATTAAAAAGCTTGCTCCGAGAGAGCGAATGATTTTTTATGCGGCAGCAGCGGTGGTGGCAATAGTAATTTTTGACCGCGCTGTTTTTAATCCTGTAGCAGAAAATTTTAGCGCCGTAGATAAGGAGCTGAAAGATAAATATTCCGGATTAAAAAAAGATTTGCATATTTTGGCTCAGGAGAAAAAAATCCTTTCCTTGAAAGAAAGGTATATGGGGTATCTTAATCAGGCAGGAAGCGAAAATGAGGAAATGGTGGTCTTGATGCGGGAGATAGAAAATCTGGCTAATACAAGCGGGATATCAGTAACAGATATTAAATTTAGCGGGAAAAATATTCAGGTAAAACCTCTTCCGAAATATATGGTTAATGTCAGCTGCGAGGGCAGCATGGAGAGCCTGATAAAATTTATGCATAATATTGAGAATTCAAAACGGTTGTTGAGCATTGAGAAATATCAGATCAGCCCAAAATCAAGTAAATCAAGCGATGTGCAGGTCAGTTTAGTGGTTTCAGAAGCGGTGATAGAGTAATATTAGGGCAAATTTATGTACACTGAATATTGGAATTTGAGCAAGAAACCTTTTGAGAATACGCCTGATCCGTCGTTTCTCTATTATTCTAAAGAGCACGATGAGGCGTTGGCGCGCCTGCTTTATGCTGTTAGGGAGCGCAAGGGGGCTGCGCTTTTAACCGGAGTTTTTGGTTGCGGAAAAACTTTACTCGGGCATATGTTATTAAGAGAATTTTCTGAAGATCGTTATAAAGTTGCATATATTGCTAATCCTTATTTATCTTCGCTTGAGCTTTTGATGTCAATTACCACAAAACTCGGGGCGATGAACCTGCCGCAAAAAAAAGATGAGCTTTTGTTGAACGTGATTTTAGATACGTTTTCAGGCATCCTGCAGAATAACGCGCGCGACGGAAAAGATACGGTAATTATCATTGATGAATGCCATATGATTGATGATGCGCGGATTTTTGAAGAGATGCGCCTGCTTTTAAATTTTCAGCTTGAAGACAGGTTCCTGCTTACGTTATTATTATTTGGCCAGCCGGAGTTGAGGGATAAGATCAATTCAAACAAACAGTTTGAGCAGCGTATCGCGGTAAAATGCCACCTGGAAAATTTAAGTATAGAAGAGGCCTCTGCTTATATAAAACATCGTTTAGGAGTAGTTGGCTGTTCAGTTGAAATTTTCACCGCAGGAGCGCTCAAGGCAATACATGAACGCACAGGCGGTATCCCGCGCAGGATAAATCGGCTCTGCGATACTTGCCTATTGTCAGGAATGGTTCACGGAGTTAGAATAGTAGATGAGAAGTTGGTGCTCGAGGAAGCTAAGGAATTGGGAGGTTGAAGTGATGAATAGAAAAGGGGCTTGTCATTGCGAACCCCCGCAGGGGGTGAAGCAATCTTTAAAAGCGAGATTGCTTCGCTGCGCTCGCAATGACGTTTTAACTTGTGTCCTTACCTGTGTTCTTATGTTCTTATGTTCGTATGTTCTTACTTATGCTCAATCGACAGACAACGATGACGCTTTTGAGCTTGAGGTTACTACCCAGGCAGATATGCAAATGCAGGGGCAGTTAAAAAATTATTTTACTAAATATTATATGAAACAGGCTAAAGCTTTACTTAGGGCTGGTAAGACCGAAGAAGCGCTTGTAAAATTTAGAAGAATATTAAAATGGGACGGAGAGTCCTCATCTGCTAAAGAAGGAATAACCGCTGCTGAAAAAAAGATCGCTGAGCGATTTTTATCAGAGCAGGTAGCTATGTTTGCTCCCACCGGTATAAAAGCTGATGAGCGCATACATTCAAATACTCCGTATCACTTAAGCGCAGATGATACTTTAGAGATCACTGTCGGTGGAAAATCTGAACTTTCCCGCGAGCTTTCTGTGCGTCAGGATGGGACAATTTTTTATCCTCTTATCGGGAATATCAAAGTTTTAGGCCTTACACTTTCCCAAGTTGAGCAAGAGATCACAAAAGGCCTGAGCGCTTATATCAACGACCCCCAGGTAGCGGTAACTGTAAAGGTTTCTGCACAAAGGTAGAGATTTGCAAGAAAAGATTTCTTTATTTAAAGAGGCTTTAGAGAAAGGGCCTGTCTGGCTTACGGTAAGAGGTAAGAGCATGCAGCCATTATTAATTGAAGGCGCAGGAGTCCAGGTAATAAAAACAACAAAAGTAGCTATTTCAGATATAATTGCTTTTTGTTACGGGCAGGATATTATTTTACATAGAGTGATCCGCAGGTTAAAAACTGCATCCGGAGAAAAATTCTTGCAGACTAAAGCTGATAACGGGCATTCTTTAGATATCCCGGTAGCTTATAAAGATATTTTAGGAAAAGCAGTAGCTTTTCGCATTGATAATAAATATAAGCGGTTAGATGATTTTTTGGGCCGTTTAAAGGCTTACAATATATGGTTTTTTTCATCATGCAAGGCCCTGTGCCGTAAATATGGCTTGTTATAAGACATCTTTTTCAGTTGCAAAAATAAGTTTTAGTTTTAATGCGGATAAGCCTACCCATATAAACTGGTTTAATAATGGTTATGGAAAGTATTTCTGCCGCATAGAAAAACCGGATATCCGCGTTCAGATAGTTCCTTCATTAAATAATGTTCCCGGCGATTTTGTTTCTGTTTCTAAGGAGTTAGGCCTTTATCATCATAAAAAAGGTTTAGGTTCTTATGCAGCTTTTCATAAAGAATTTTTACCTTTAGGAGATATTACGCGTTTTCTTGCTTCGCGTGTTATTATAGAAAAAGACGGATTACTTTTACATGCTTGTGGTATCAAACGAGGGAAAGATACCTTTCTCTTCTGCGGGCCTTCAGGAGCAGGCAAAACTACTGTTGCTAAATTAGCAATAAAGCCGTGGGAAGTTTTAAGCGATGAAACAGTTGCGGTGCGTAAACTTTCAGATAATTTTCAGGCATTTTCTACGCCATTTTTCGGTGATTTTGGAAAAGTAACTAAAAATACCGGCGCTCCGCTTAAGGCGATTTTTTTTCTTAATAAAGCCAGGAGTTTTGGCCTGCGTCAACTTGATCTTATTTCTGCGGTAAAAAAATTAGCGCAAGGAATTTTTCTTATCGGGAACAATTGGCAAAATAGTATGGAAGACGCACTTAGAATCGCAGAGTCTTTGGCAAGAAAAGTGCCAGCCTATGAACTTGATTTTTTACCGGAGGTTTCATTATGGAAATATTTAGAAAAAAAGATATCCCTTGGAGAATAATTGACGGTAAGGCATTATTAGTAAATCCAAAAACCAGCCTGCTTTATCCGTTAAATGAAACAGGTGCCAGGATATGGGAACTGCTTGACGGAAAAATAGAAACAAATTCTATTGCCGCAGTAATCATGGATGAATTTGATGTGAATAAGGATGAAGCCAGAAGGGATGTGCAGGAGTTTGTAAACAGCCTTACAGAAGCAGGTTTAGCGCAAAAGTTATGACGTTACTCAATGATTTTTATATAAGAGCGGAGAAACTTAAGGTCCCGTTAAATGTTTTAATTGAACTGACACAAGCTTGCAATGCTTCTTGCCTGCATTGTTATATTAAAAGCGCAAAGGAAAAATTTACTCTTTCTCCGGACAACAATGAATTAACCCTAAAACAATATAAAGAACTTTTTGAGGAATTGGCCGGATTAGGCGCGCTAAACCTTATTTTTACCGGAGGAGAAGCATTATTACGGAAAGATTTCTTTGAAATCGCTTTTTTGGCAAAAGAGATGCATTTTGCATTAAGTATCTTTTCAAACGGCATACTTATTGATGAAAATATCTCCGATAAATTATCCGATCTTCAACCGGTATCTGTTTATTTCAGCTTATATGGTAAAGATAGCTTGGTGCATGACCGGATTACTGGTGCAGATGGATCTTTTTTAAAAGTTTGCCAGGCAATAAAGTTGCTTAAAGAACGCGGGATAGCGGTAGGTTTAAAGACTATGGTAATGCGGGATAATTTTCCTCAGTTAAAAGAGATCTATAGCTTAGGTAAGGAATCAGGGGTTAACACGCATGATTTTGGCGAGGAGATTACCCGTTGTATTGACGGAAGTTGTTCTCCCCAGTTAGCTCAATTAGATGAAAAACAGCTTTATGAATATTATCGCGGTAATATTCCAGGGCCTTTTGAATATAGAGAAGAGTTGTCTAAAGAAGAAGCAATGAAAAAACAACTTTGCGCAGCAGGAACTTTTGGCGCCTGTATTTCTGCTTATGGAGATATTTATCCTTGCGCTGAATTACGTGTATCTTTGGGCAATATTAAACGGGAAAGTTTTTCTCAATGTTGGAAAGCAAAAAACGATATTCTTGAAGAATTACGCCTGCTTAATACTTACGGCGATTTAGAGGCTTGCCGTGAGTGTAGAAATATTGCTTTTTGCCGGCGCTGCCCGGGAAGGGCTTTTTCAGAAACTGGCGATTGGAAAAGCTGTTATCCTGGGGCGATTTTACGCTCGCGTGTAACAAGGATGATCAACTCAGAATTAGAACCAAATAGAAAGGAGCAAATCTGTGTTTAAGAAAAGAAAATATGAGAAACCAATATTAAAAGGCGAAAAATTATTTGAAGCAGGAACCAAAGCATGTTGCAAGGTTGATGCTGCTTCGTGCACTAAGACTGATAGAGGCGATTTAGGTAAGAGCAGCCAGACTACTACAACTTCATAATCTATTTACAAATGGATCGTGAAGCAAAAACTATTGTAAGGGTTTTGAAGAATAAATATCAAGATAAAAATGAGGTCTCATTCTTTAGGGATGAGGCCTCATTGGGTTTAGATGAGTTTGAAAAATTCCTCCTAACCGGCCCGATGAGCAGTGCGGGTTATGTTTTAGACATCGGATGTGGTGTTGGCAGGGAAGCCATAGCTTTAGCAAAACTAGGATTTAAAGTAAAAGCAGTCGATATTGCCCCTGCTATGATAGAGGCAGCAAAAGAAAAGGCGCAAGAAGAAGGAGTAGCCGTAGATTTTGAGGTGTTAGATGTCACCGAACTTGAGTATAAAAATACCTTTGATTATTGTATTTTTTCAAGCGGTGTATACAATAGTATTCCTTCTAAAAAATTACGCCTTCTCATGATTTTCCGTTTAATAGGCAGCCTTAAGCCCAAAAGTAAAATTTTCCTTCCCATAGGCATGAGCAGGCACCCAAAGATTATAAGTCGAAGCAGGTGGGTAGATTTTATGCGCAGGTTATTTTATCAGTTTGAATACGGGGATACTTTTATTAAGCAAGTTAGCCTAAATACAAAATCAAAAACTCCGGTATTTTTCCATAATTTTTACAGTTTTAGTCAGATTGAAAAAGAACTAAGCGAATCAGGTTTTTATGTGCGTAAGCTTCTGCCCGGGCTCTGGCAGGTTAGTAAGGAACCTGATGAAGAAGTTAGATTTTTAACCAGCCAAAAAAATGCCTTGCTTCTTGATACTTTTCAAAAGATCAAGAAAGAATTTTCTCTTTCCGGCATAGGGCTATGGGGTTTAAAAGGGATATATATGACATTTAACGAGTATCCTGATCCTTCTTATAGGCCGATGGTAGATATAGATATTTTGATAAAAAAATCATCGGTTGCCCAGGCAGCAGAAATCTTAGTTAATTTGGGTTTTAAGGAAATTTCTTCTCTTACACAGCGCTCCTATGGATGTGATGCTACTTTTATGGACGAAAGAAAGCTTTATGTCGATCTGCACTGGGATCTCTGCCAATACGAAAGGTTTAAAGGAGTAATTAATATCACCGATGATTTTTTAAAGAGAGCGGAAGGAAATTATCTGGCTAAAGAAGACCATTTACTTTATATTGCCCTGCATTATGCCTTAATTGACGGATTAAAAAGTGATAACGGCAGGAGGGACCTTGAAATCCTGGTAAAAAATAATCCCGATCTTAATTTTAAGGAGATCCTTTTGCGGGCGAAAAATTATGGAATCAGGCAGGTTTTATATTATGCGCTTCCTGATAAATTTAGAAGTTGCCGGCCAGGGCCTGCCAAGAGGTGTATCTTAGATTTTTTATTAAGCAGGGATTATTTTTGGGCGCGGTTTTTAGCGCAGGTTTTAATTTTTGACTGGCCTAATGATTCTTTAAAAGTATTTTTTAAGAGTTTCAAGAAGTTCTTCAGGCCTAAGCGCAGCAAGAAGATGAGCATGCTTTTGTGATGTTCTAAGATCAATTTAAGCCCGGGATTATTGCCGCGCAGGCTATGCACCAGAGATACATTCGGTAAATAATAAATTTTCCATCCTTTTTCTTTTGCCCTCAGGCACCAGTCAGCATCTTCACAATACATAAAATAATCTTCAGAAAATTGCCCGATTTTATCCCAGGCTTTTGCCCGTATTACCATGCAGGTTCCGGCTATCCAATTGACGCGGCGCAGGTTGAGATGATCCCAGTTGCTTAAAAGATACCTGCGGGAAAATCGGTTTAAAGGGAAAAATCTGCTTAATACGGATCTACGGCTTGCCAGGATGATAAAAAAAGAAGGAAACCTTCTGCAGGAAGGCTGGATAATGCCTTGTGGGGACCTGATCATCGGGCCGCAGGCAGCAGCTTCAGGATTATTTTTTAAAAACTCAATTAGTCTACTTAGGCAGTCTTTTTCTAATATTGTATCGCTATTTAATACGGTGTAGAATTGAGCCGGGTTATTGATAATCCCCTGGTTTATAGCAGATGCAAAACCAGTATTTTTTTTATTCCTTAACCAGATGACTCCAGGAAATTTATTTTTTATTTTTGCAGATAAAGGTAGTTTTGAGCCGTTATCAATTACAATGATCCGGTAATTGCTTATTTTTTTATCCTGATAGATCGATTCAAGGCAAAGGAGTAAAATCTCTTCGTCATTAAAAGAAGGGATGACAATGGAAAGTTCTAAGGGGCTAATATTTGTTGAGGCTGCCATCAACTTTTGCTTTTTTTAGGGCGTATTTAAAGCCAAAATATCCTGTAGTTGTAAAGAGGACACTGAAAGATAAAAGGACGATAATTTCATTGCGCAACTCTCCTAAAGAAGCTTGGCAAAGTATGGCTTTACGCGCTGCCTCAAGCGCATAAGTTAAAGGAAAAAATGCAGAGATCTTTCTTAGCCAGAAGGGAAGTATGGATAAAGGAAAATATACCCCGCTTAAAAGCCCTGATAAGCCGTCAAAAAACCAGGCCAAGGGTTCACCTCTTTTTAAAACTAGAATAAAGGAAGCAGAGGCGATGCCTAATCCTGCAAAGCAGATAATGCTAAGCAGGGTGATTACAATTGCTGATAAGAGGTTAACCTGGTTTAAATTGAAAGTAGAAAAAAGTGTACCTATGGCCAAGTATAAAATAATATTAAAAGATGTCATCAAGAAATTCCAGGCAGAGCTGCAGACAAGGATGGTGAAGGTGTTGGTTGGGCAGAGCAGTAATTGCTCTAATGTTCCGTTCCATTGTTCTTCTGAAATTGCCTGGGAAAATGATCCAAGTGCAGTCTTTAAGTAACCCGAAAAAGCAAGGCCGATAAGCACAAAAGAAAAATAATCCCCTCCGTATGAGGATAAATATGGCGAGGCGTTTTTACCGATTAATTTTGCCACAAAATAAAAAATAATCACAGAGCTTAATATCCCGCCGATATCAAAAATAAACGAGGTTTTGTAGCTTGAGGCGATAATAAAATCACGCTTTAAAAACGCCTTTAATTTAAGGAAAAAACTCTTATAGGGCAATTTTTTCTCCGATAACTTTAAAATAAACTTCTTCTAGGCTGCAATTTTGCTGTAATCCAAATTTTTTTCTTATATCAACGATTTTGCCGCTTGCCTTAAGCCTACCGCCGTCAATGATAGCGACATTATCTGCGATTTCTTCCGCTTCTTTAGTATTATGAGTAGCCAGTATTATAGTTTTACCTAATTGGCTGATAAGTTTTTGTTTTATAAGTAGGCGTGTTTCTCTTGCGCTTACAGGGTCAAGGCTTTTAGTAGGCTCATCCATAAAAATTATCTCCGGATCAGGTAAGAGGGCCCGCATCAGGCTTAGGCGTTGTTTCATCCCGCAGGAATAATCCTGGAATGGTTTGTCAAGGTTGTCAATTTTAAAAATATCGTTAAGTTCTGCAATCCTTATTTTTAATTTCGGCTGAAATATATTAAAAAGCGTGCCAAAAAATTCCAGGTTTTGTTGTCCGGTTAAATGCAGGTAAAACCCTTTTTCTCCGCCTAAAAGCAGGCTGATTTTTGTTTTGATTTTATCGGGATTTTTTACTAAATCATAACCGCAAATTATTGCTTTGCCTGAATCAGGCAGGACTAGTGTAGAGAGAATTTTAAGCAGCGTAGTTTTTCCTGCGCCGTTTGGGCCAAGTAATACCGTAATTTCTTTTTTAGGGAAATCTAAATAAATATTCTTTAAGGCGTCCACCGGATCCGGCCTTCTTAGAGAAGAAGACAACATCTTATTGAATGTGCGCGGAAGGTAAAATCTTTTGCTCAAGTTTTCTATGGTAATCATTTGACTATACTTTAACAAAGCAAAGTTATTTTGTCAATTTACTATATAAAAAGGGGTCAGGCGCTTTTTTAAAAAAAGCGCCTGACCCCTTTTTCTGTATAAATTTATTGTCAGCAGATAGTTTATGCATTATAATGTTTTGCATATGGCTCAATACGAACTTAACCTCCGCGAC
>CAKKSP010000003.1:26209-63412 GCA_919902045.1 Omnitrophica bacterium GWA2_41_15
GTTTATGCATTATAATGTTTTGCATATGGCTCAATACGAACTTAACCTCCGCGACTACTGGCAGATAATCCGCAAGCGACAGACTGTTATAATCGCAGTTTCTCTTGCTACTTTTTTTTCCGTATTTTTTTATACCGCTATGCAGGTCCCGCTTTATCAGGCTTCTTCATCGGTTGAATGGATGGAGCGTAAAACCTTGGGAAGTATGCTTACAGAACTTGTGGTTGCCAGTTCCAATGACCCGTTATTAACCCAGGCGCGGATTATTAACAGTTTGCCTATCTTAGAGAAAGTTGTGATTGAACTGGGTACGGTAAATAAAGATGTGCCTGAATCTGAAATTTCAGCAGCTGCTTTGGGTTTGCAGGCGGCAGTAACAACAGAAGTTGTAAGAGATACAAATATTATTCGTATTGATGTTGCGCTTCCGGTTGCAAAAGATACCGCGGAAGTGGCTAATGAAATAGCAGAAGTTTATGTGCGCGAAAATATCCTTGACCGAAATAAACAAAATCGCACTGTGCGTGAATTTATCGAGCGTCAGCTTGCGGAAATTAAACAGAAGCTTAGTGAGTCTGAAGAAAGTGTGGCAAGGTTTAAAGAAACAGAAGCTCCTTCTGGTATTGCAATGCCTCTTGAAGGCCGGCTTGCGGATTTAGAAAAACAACATTCCGAACTTCTTCAACAGTATACCCCGTTATATCCTGTTGTAAAAAATGCCGAGGAGCAGATCAAGCAGATTAAAGAGCAGTTAAAAACACTTCCTTCTAAAGAACTTGATTATGTGCGCCTTACAAGAGAAACAGAGATAAATTCTAAGCTTTATCGTGAGCTTAAAGATAAACTTGAGGGAGCCAGAATTGCAGAGGCAGAAAAAATTGAAGAGGCAAGTATAGTTGACAGGGCAATAGTGCCTACTGCTCCTGTGGGGCAAAATAAAGCGCTGAATTATTTCCTTGGCATTGCCATGGGCCTGCTTCTTGGCCTTAGCTCTGCTTTTATCGTTGAACAACTTGATACTTCTATCGGGACCATAGAAGACGTGGAAGGATATTTAAAAACTCCTTCTTTGGGGATCATACCTTATCTGCGTGTTAAGGGAGAGAAAAATAAAAATTTAATTGAAAAATTTTTCCCGCATAAAGTTAGCTATGAGGAAAAATACGCGCGTTTGCGTAAACAGCTTTTAGTTTACTACTCTGCATCTTCTCCGATTTTTGAAGCATACAGGATCCTGCGCACAAATATTCAACGGGAAGTTTTTAAAGAAGAGATCAAAGGAAAGGTCCTGCTTTTTGCCAGCTCCGGGCCCGAAGAAGGCAAATCTATCACTGTATCTAATCTGGCGATTGCTATGGCTCAGGGCGGGTTAAAGACTGTTATAGTTGATGCGGATATGCGGCGTTCCACGATCCATAAGATCTTTGGTTTAAAAAACCGTGAACCCGGGCTTTCTGATGTATTAAGCGGGACAGTAAAGATTGAAGATGCTTTAAGATCTTTTACTGATATCTTAATGGGCGACTTAGGTTTTGATGATGTGTTAAAAGTTGCCGGCCTTGATAACTTAAGTATATTAACCAGCGGCGCTTCGTTACTTTCTCCGGCAGAGTTATTAGGCAGCCATGAGATGGATTCATTACTTAAGAGTTTAAAAAATAAATTTGACTTGGTGCTTGTAGATTCGCCTCCTGTTTTAGCGGTAGCAGATGCGGTAATTCTTGCCCCGCGCATGGATGGGGCAATATTAGTTTATCGCGTAGGTAAGAGCGCGCGTTCCGTGCTAGGCAGGGCAAAGACGCAGCTTACTGAATCCGGAGCGCAAGTAAAAGGCGTGGTCCTCAATAATATTTCACCTGAGATAGAGATGCGTTACAGTTATTATTATCAAAATAAAAGTTATGGTAAATATTATGGGGAGAAGAAAGAGGAGCAAAAAGAGAGAAAAAAATAAATTAAATTTTCTCCTAACTCGTTGATATCTCTTGACAACTGAGAGAGCTATAGTATATTAAAATCAAATGTACGAAGAATACTGGAAGTTAAAAGAGAAGCCTTTTGAGAATACGCCGGATTCGCGTTTTTTCTTTTGTTCGCCTGAACATGAGGAAGCGCTGATGCGGCTTCTTTATTCTGTGGAGGAGCGTAAAGGAAGCGCTATGCTTTCCGGTGAATACGGAAGCGGGAAAACCCTGCTTAGCCGCGTGATTTACGGAAAACTTATGCAGCAGGAAGAGGCGTATAAAGTAGCATTAATTGTCAATCCTGCGATTCCGGTGCTTGAGCTTTTAGGTGAAATTGTCTATCAGTTGGGTGGTGAAAATTCCGCTGCTGACCGGAAAATAGATATTTTACGCAGCCTGAATGAGATCCTTTTTCAGACTGCCAAAGAAGGCAAACATACCGTGGTAATAGTTGATGAATCGCAGGTTATAGCCGATGAGTCTGTGTTTGAAGAGTTACGCCTGCTTTTAAATTTCCAGCTTAATGAGCGTTTTTTGCTTACACTGCTTTTGCTGGGCCAGCCGGAGCTAAGAGAAAAAATTGATCGTATTCCTCAATTTAGACAGCGCCTTGCTTTACGTTTTCATCTTACTACGCTTAAACCTGATGAAGTGCGTAGTTATATTGAACACCGCCTGCGCGTTGCAGGAAGGCAGGATAATATGTTTTCCGATGGGGTTTATCGTTTAATTTACGAGCATTCTCAAGGGGTACCGCGGCAGATCAATAATTTATGTGATTTAAGTTTAGTTATTGGTATGGGCAGGAAAGTTAATATTATTGATGAGCAAATAATTAGCGATGTGGTTAAAGATATGTTTTATCACCAGGAAGCTATAGCAAATGGTTAGAATATCCGATATTCTTAGAAAAAAACCAGAGCCAGAACCAGAGCCTTCCAAAGAGCCCAAAAAAGAAGAAATAAAGGCTCCTTTGCAAGATAATTCCGGGAGCGAAGAAGCAAAAGAGATAAAAGCTAATCCTGTGGAGGCTCAGGCGCCGCAGATGCAGATTGCGCAGGCTATGAAAGAGCTTGAGCCGGATATGAGCCGCTCTCAGAATTTATATGGCCGCGGGATTGTATTGATCGAAAAATTGCTTAATGATATTCAGAATGCCAAGGATATTGATATTCTGCCGGTGCGGGCGTTTGTTGATGAAGTAGTCAATTCTTTTATTCTGGGCGATAAAACACTACTTATAATTTTTCATGAAGATTTAATTAAGGATGATTATCTTCCTTATCATATGTTAAATGTTATGCTTATGTCAACGGCGATGGGCTTAAAGTTTGGTTATAATAAATCGCGCTTAGATGATCTGGGCCTAGCAGCTTTTTTGCATGATGTGGGAATGACAAAATTAAGGGGGATAGTTAATTCTCCGCGTTTTCTTTCCGACGCAGAATATGGTAAAGTTAAGGAGCACACGCTTTACAGTGAGCAGATGCTTTCTCAGGTGAAAGATATGCCGGCATCTGTGCTTGAGGCGGTCAGGCAGCAACATGAACATTCTGACGGAAAAGGTTATCCTCAAGGGCTGCGTGGCCAGGAGATCTGTGAGTTTGCCAGAATAATTTCTACTGTTGATATGTATGAAGCGCTTACGCATCGGCGCGCTTACCGGCAACAGCTCGCTCCGTATGAAGCGATTAAAGAGATGCTTACTACCAGTAACGCTCTTTTAGACCACAGGATTTTTAAGATGTTGATTAATATCGTAGGAGTTTATCCGGTTGGTTCTTATGCCGAGCTTAATACCGGAGAGGTTGCTAAAGTTATGGCGCCTAATGATGATTTTCCGCTTCGGCCTGTAGTAAATATTATTTTTGACGCAAATCGTAATACTCTTGCGCAATCGAGAATTATTAATTTGGCCCGGCAGTTTAATGTGAATATTAAGAGGCCGCTATCAGGGGAAGAAGTATCGCGGCTTGCGCGCGGCGCCGGTTAACGTGGAGGTAGGGTATGAAAGACTTACCCGTAGTTTTAATTGCGTTGGCAGCAGTGTTGGTGGTGGTAGCATTATTTTCGCGGTTGAGCTTGCAGATGGTCGGTGGTATTGAATCGCGTGCTATGGTTGGGCTTGCGGCAATTTTACTGCTTTTTGCCATTGCTATCCAGGGCTTAAAGAAATAAGTTAAGTTTTTTGTCCAGCCCGTTAGCTTATTCCGTTAATTAATATGGTAAAAAATATCAGGATCGCAGAAAAAATTATTATCAGGGTACTGCCGATTTTTGTATTCAGCCTTATTTTAATTATAGCCGTTGAATTACATGATCGGTTAAGTTCTTCGCATAAACAGGAAATCAGCAAAGTAGAGATGGTAATTAAAACGCTTGAAATAAGCACGACGAATGATTACCTTGCTCATGATTTTGGCGCGCTTCAGGAATACGCGAAAAAATTTCTGCGCTGGAAAGAGGTGAAATACCTTTATTTTCAGGATAGGCAAGGTAAGGTTATCGGCTCAAGCAATCCGGAAATGATAGGAAAGACGATTAGTAATCCTTCCATCCTTAAACTTTCTCTGCAAAATAAGGAATACGATGTTTTTGACCGGCCCAACCATACCTATGAAGGGATAATCAAAGTAACATCAGGCGATACTTTATTAGGTTTTATCGTGGCGGGTTTTGATCATTCCTGGGTATATTCTGCGATTGTTAAATTTTCCGTTCTGATTGTGTTTTTGGGGATAGTTTTTGTGCTTTTTTTGGCGTATACAGTTTACTTGTTTATTAATCGGTTGGTTACCTTGCCATTAAACAAAATAGTCGAAGGGTTTTGCGCTATAAGCCAGGGAAATTTTGACTATGATCTTAAAGTTGATTCTGAAGATGAAATCGGAAGATTGTCAGGCGGCTTTGTTCAAATGGCTAAAATCCTTAAAAACTCTTGCAAGGATATGGAAGCGTATAACAGCGAGCTTGAGGCGCGAGTGCAGGAGCGCACTCAGCGCATTGTTGATACCACTACGATGCTTAATGCCGTTACAGATAATGTTACTGAAGGGCTGATGCTTATAGATAAGGACTGTAATGTGCATTGGGTAAATAAAAAAGCCGTGGAATTATCTAAAGGAAAGGATGAGCGTGAGCTTATTGGCTTAAAATGCCATCAACTTTCGCATCATTTTGACCGGCCATGCAATGAAATGGGGGAGGATTGTCCTTTATTTGATGCTACTGATATGCATAAACCTACAAGCCTTTTGCATCGCCATCTGGGGGCTGATAATGAGGTATCTTATGTGCAAGTTTCCGTGGTCCCGCTTTTTGATGAAAAAGGTAATATTTGGATGTATTTGCATGAGGCTCTCGACGTGACTGATCGTGTTAAAGTAGAGAATAGCGTAAAAGACGCTTTTGAAAAACTACAAGCTACCCAGTCGCAGCTTGTGCAATCAGCAAAAATGGCAGCTCTAGGGCAACTTGCAGGAGGGGTAGCACATGAAATTAATAATCCTTTAACCGGAGTGCTTAATAATATCCAGTTGATTAAGATGGAGATGGATGATAAGGGATGCGATCCTCAAACTTTTAAAGAAATCTTGGATGTGGTTGAAGAGGCGGCAATGCGTTGTAAGCGTATCACCACGGGGTTACTTGATTTTTCGCGTTCAGATAAGAAGAGTTATCAGCCTACTGATCTAAGCATGGTGGTAAAGAAAACAATCGATCTTGCAGGCCATGATATGAAGTTAGATAATATTAAAATTGTTTCAGAGTTTGCTAGTAATCTACCTCCGATTTTAGCTGATGCCAACCAATTACAGCAGATATTCTTAAACCTAATTAATAATGCCCGCTGGGCAGTAAAAGCAAAACCCGATGCGACGATCAGTGTAAAAACTTACGCATCAAGTTTTGATAAAACCGTGAATATCGAAATTTCTGATAACGGTTGCGGTATAGATAAAGAGCATTTAAAGCGTTTGTTTGAGCCGTTCTTTACAACTAAAAAACCGGGTGAAGGTACGGGGTTGGGGCTTTCCATTTGCTACGGAATAATTAAGGAACATCGTGGCACGGTGATGGTGAATTCTGAAGTGGGGCTTGGGACGACGTTTAAAATCACTTTTCCGCAAGTTTAGCAATGGTTCAGTTCTTGGAAGTAACGTGTGTCTTTGCGAGGAGCGTTAGCGACGAAGCAATCACTTTTTTAGATTGCTTCGCAAAAAGCGCTCGCAATGACACTTTAAAAAAGGAGGCAATATGAGGCTATGGAAGTTATATGGGGTGGTTTTGCTGGGGGTTTTGATTGTCTATTCACCGGTATATGCCACCAATGGTTTTAAAACTATTGGCGTAGGCGCGATTAACCGGGCAATGGGCGGAGCAGGAGTAGCAGCGCCTCAGGATGCTAATGCTATGGTGATCAATCCTGCAGGGATGACAGAATTAGAAAATCGCATGGATATTAGTATTGATATGCATAAAACTACAGCGCATATGGATACTACGGGTACGTATGGTAATACTGCCGCAGGCAAGCAAAAAAGCGGACGCGACCCAAGCTTTATTCCTACTTTTGGGTTAGTGCATAAGTTAAAAGACTCTTCTGTTACTTTAGGCGCAGGCTTATTTGGTTTAGCCGGATGTGGTGTGGATTATGAAAAATCACGCGTAGGTTCAGGTTTTACTTCAAATGAATTTGATAAATATACGGATTACAAATTTATGACCTTGAGTTCAGGCCTCGCTTATAAAGTAGATGAAAAATTGTCTTTGGGTTTAGCTGCAAATCTTGATTATTCTACTTTTAGGTCAGATGTAGCTGATAGTTCATTTGCTGAGACTAGAGGTATTAGAAGGGTTGATCAGGCTTTTGGAGGTGGTTTTGTTTTAGGAGCGCTCTATAAGCTTAATCAGGAACTTTCGCTTGGTTTATGTTATACCAGCCGTCAGTGGATGCAGGAGTTTGCTAAATATCAGGATGTTGTGCCGCGGCTTGATATGCCGCAGGAGTTGGTAGTTGGCGTTGGATATAAGTTGTCAGATAAATGGCTTTGGGCCTTTGATTTTAAATGGCTTGATTGGAACTCTGTAAGTACTCTCCGTGAGCAGCCGGCTGAAGGCGGATTTGGCTGGCGCGATCAGTATGTTTATTGTTTAGGAAATCAATACCAGCTTACGGATAAGGTCGCTTTAAGAATGGGTTATAATTATGGTAGGTCAGCTATTCCAAATGATAAGGTATTTGCTAATGCATTATTTCCGGCAGTTACCGAGCATCATGCAGGTATCGGTATAGGAGTTAATACTTCTAAAGATTCGCAGCTTAGCTTTGCTTTTGATCATGGTTTTAAAAATAGTATGGAAGATACCGGTTTAGGAGATAGCTATAGCATAAACGGCAAAGGTACAAAAATCGATTTAACATGTAATGCGTTTGTTTTAGAGTGGAGTAAGGTGTTTTAAATATAACGTCTGGGACATTTCTTAACAAGTAATTTGCCTGTTAAGAAATGTCCCTAAAGTAGCCTATAGAATTGGAGGTGAACATATGTCAGATATTAAACTTGATGTAAAAGGCTTTAGCTGTCCGATGCCGATTGTGCGGGTTTCACAGGAGATGCGTAAGCTTATTCCGGGGCAGACCATTGAGGTTCAAGCTGATGATCCTGCTTTTGAAGAAGATATTAAGGCGTATTGTCAGATGACCAATAATATTTTAGAAGAGTTCACTAAATCCGGCGGCGTACTTATTGCCCGGTTAAAAAAGGTATAAATTATGAATGAAAAAAAAGATGGAAAAACATTTATTGTTTTTAGTAGTGATTTAGATAAAGTATTGGCAGCGTTTAACCTGGCAGTAGGTTCTGCTTCTATGGGGTTTCCTGTGACGATGTATTTTACTTTTTGGGGATTGTCGGTTTTACGTAAAGAAAATCATCAACCTGTGAAAAAGAGCATCATCGACCATTGTATTGGTTTTATGCTTCCTAAGGGGGAAAGCGGCCTGGTTTTTTCTAAGATGAATTATTTTGGAATGGGAACCTGGATGATGAAAATCCTGATGCGCAAAAGAAACCTTACAATGCTGCCTGAGCTGATGAAAGTGGCTAAAGAGATGAATGTAAATATTATTGCCTGTGATATGGCAATGAAGATGATGGGAATAAAAAAAGAAGAGCTGATTGACGGTATTACTTTCGGAGGAGTTGCCGCTTACCTTAAAATTTCCCAGGAAGCAGATTTAAACCTTTTTATTTAACCCGTTAATTAATATATATGGAAGAAAATAACCCTATTGATAAATATTTTTTTGAATACGAAGACAGGCTTAAAGAGGTCTGCAAGCCGGATTATATAGCTGAAGATCTAAAAAAGCTCAAAGAAATTTTACAGCATATGTTCAGCCGTTGCCTTCAGGCTGAGGAGCAAATTAGTGGCAATGAGCGTAAACAGCTTCAGGGTAGGTCGGATTTATTGGCGCTTGCCAATGCCAATGCCGCGATTTTATTAGCTGATGCAGATGAGAAAAATAAGGCTTTGATAGGGATAACTAAGCAGTTTGAAGAAAAAAAGCGCCTGATGGATGAGCAGTCAAGGAATTTAGCTAAAGCTAATGTGAGCGCTGCTTTTTTGGTCGCAGAAATTGAAACAAAAAACACAGAACTAAAGCAAATAAACGATGAGCTGAAAAGTACACAGGCCCAGCTTGTGCATAGCCATAAGATGGCGGCAATGGGGCAACTCGGCGCAGGGCTTGCGCATGAATTAAACCAGCCGCTTTGCGCTATTAAAGGCTACGCGCAGATGATGATCTCAAGCGTCCCTCCAGATGATCAAAACCGGGAATTGTTAGAAGAGATAGTCACCCAGACTAACCGGATGAATAAAATCATCAATAGTATTAGAAGTTATGCGCGCACAGCAGGCAACGAATATAAGCCGATGGATTTAAATAAGTGTATAGAAGACGCATTTATGCTTTTTGAAAGCCAACTGCGTGAGAAAAACATTAAAACTAGTTTTGAGCTTGGAGAGCAGCTACCTCAAATAAAAGGTGATTTAAATCAATTACAGCAGGTTTTTATGAATCTGATCTCAAATTCTATGGATGCTATGGTAAGTTCAGGAGCACAAGAAAAACAAGTGAAAGTAAAAACCGTTTTCTTAAATGAAGATAATGCGGTTGAGGTTATTTTTAGCGATAACGGGGTAGGTATCCCGCAGGAGATTGTCAGCGAGATTTTTAATCCCTTTTTTACTACAAAACCGCAAGGGTCCGGAGCTGGTTTGGGGTTATCTATTGCCAGCGGCATAGTTAAAACGCATATGGGTGAGATTGGTGTAGTATCGGAGCCGGGAAAATTTACGGATTTCCATATAATATTTCCTACGGTATCATCTGAAAAATCAAGCCGCGTAGGAGAAACAAAAGAACCGATTGTTAAGTATAACTTGGGGACTTTAGGGGAAGGTTAGTTTATGATAAGCGTATTGGTTGTAGATGATGAAAAAGTAATCCGGGATTTTATCAGGCGGCTTTTAGAGCATGATGGCTCTTTAAGTCTTTTTTTTGCAGAGGATGGATATAAGGCAGTTGATATTGCCAGAAAAAACAAAATCAACCTGGCATTTATTGACCTGCATATGCCGGGAATCGACGGAATTAAAACTTATAAAGAAATAAAAAATTTATATCCGGATATAGCCTGTGTGTTTACTACTGGTTATGCGGTTGATGAAGTAGTGGTAGATAAGGCTAATAACGAAAAAATAATCTGCCTTAAAAAACCTTTTGAAGATATACTGCAGATTAGAAGGATTGTCCGGGAAGTGCAAAATAAAATAAAAGCTAAAGAGCAGGATCCTCAGAAAAAGGTTTCTACTGTGGGAAAAGACCGCCGGACGCACGTGAGAATAAATACTACTTTAGAAGTTGTTTTTAAAATTCACGATGGAACAGGCGAGCTTATTTCAGCTTTGGGCCAGGATATTTCACCAGGAGGGGTTAAGCTTGTTTGCCAGCAACAACTGCAAGTAGGGGCGCACTTAGATTTAATGTTAAAGGTGCCCGGCCATAGTAATGCCTGTAAGGCTACCGGAGAAGTGACTTGGCAAAAGAAAAACGATTCAGAAACCGAATCTTATGCTATCGGGTTAAAATTCACCCAGATTAATTTATCTGAGCTTGCAGAGCTTGTAGTAAATTGTGGCTCAATTAAAGATTTGTAACCTGATTCGACCTACGCGGTCGAATCGTCTGAAAGGAATGTTTTATGGAAGAGCGTAAAATGCGGGCTTTAATTGTAGATGATGAAAAAATCATCCGTGATTTTTTTAGCCGCCTGCTTAGTTTACAGGGTGTAGATGTGGTTTTGGCAGAAGATGGTTATAAAGCAGTAGAATTAGCAAAAGAGACAAACTTCGATATTTATTTTATTGATGTCCGGATGCCGGGTATAAACGGCCTTGAGACATTTCGCAAGATAAAAGAAAGCCGGCCTGATGCAGTAGTAGTAATGATGACAGGTTATGCGGTTGAAGAGGTTTTAGCCGAGGCGCAAAAAGAGGGGGCATTTAGCGCCTTGCATAAGCCGTTTGATATCAGCGAGATTAAAGGTATACTTGATAAAGTGCTTTCTGAGAAAAAAGGCGCTTTAAATATATTAGTCATAGACGATGACGAAGCGGTGCTTAACTTTTTTTCCGCGTTTCTTAAAACTAAAAACCAGAAATATAAAGTTGCCCATGATAAGAATGAGGCGCTGGCTTTAGCAAGTAAAGAAAAATTTGATATGGTATTCCTGGATTTGGTCTTAAGAGATGAAGGAGCCATGGTTTATAAGGAAATAAAACAGCTCCTGCCCGATGCCAGCATTATAGTAATTACCGGGTATCCTCAGAAAGCCAAAGAACTTGAGAACGCTCCGGAGATTTCCGGTTGTCTTTATAAACCGTTTGAAATTGATGGTATCCTTGATTATATAAAAAGCGTCAAAGCCAAAAAGCAATAATGGGGGAGTTAGAGCATCTTATAGAGGAAAATAAGCGGCTAACTCAAGAGCTGAAGCAAAGGGCTTTTGAGCTTGGTGTGCTCTATGACATATCAAATAGCATAAGTTATACGCTTGATTATGACGATCTCTTGCGGCGGATTATGGATTCGTTGCATCAGATCGTTGCTTATGATATTTGCGCTTATTTTGTGATTCCGGCTGAAGGAAGAATGAAGTTGTCTGTCAGGCTTTCCCGGCCGATAGCGCGGGTTTTTATAAATGAAGTAGAAGAGAAAATTATTGCTTCTTTGCGTAACTTGCGTAACCAGTTTATTTCGCGCGAAGATATTTCTACCGATATAAAAGGGGAAATTGTCGAAAGCCCTGCTAGAGGCCAAAGTATAAAATCATCATTTGATGTGCCTCTTTTCGTAGGTGATAAGGCGGTAGGGCTTTTAACCGTAGCCAGTATTCAAGATATAGTTTATTCAGATGAAGAAATAAAGCTTCTTTATACCCTTGCTTCACAGGCTTCCATTGCTATTGAACGTATACAGGCATTGTTAGTAGCAGAAAAAAGTAAGATGAAAGTGATGGTAGAAGGTATGTCAGAAGGGGTTTTGATGTTTGATGAGACTGATGAGTTGGTTATTTTTAATAGTGCTGCCAAGCAGATGCTTGCCGGAGATTTAGATATTATTGGTAGCATCGAGGAAATTAAAAAATACCAGAGGCAGAAACCGTATAAGCTTGATTTACAGGTTGAAAAGCCGCTTGCGCATATTGTACATGTAGAAGGAATGCGCATAGAAGACGAAGAGCGCCGTTTTTTGGGGACAACAGTACTTTTACGCGATGTTACTAAGGAGCGTGAAATTGATTTGATGAAGTCGGAGTTTGTCTCTTTGGTTTCGCATGAATTACGCACCCCCCTTGCTGCTATAAAAGGTTCGGTAGATAATTTGCTTGATGGGGTTGTGGGGCCCCTTAATGATTTGCAGAATGAATGCTTGGTAGTTGGAAAGCGCAATATCGACCGCCTAGCCCGTTTAATCTCTGACCTGCTTGATGTTTCGCGGATTGAAGCAGGTAATATTTTGTTACATAAACAGGCAATGGATATGACAGAAGCTGTTAGGGATGTTTTAAAACTTTTTCAGGAACCGGCTAGGGGGAAAGGAATAATTTTAGAAAACCAGATCGAAGGCGTTATCCCTAAAATTAATGCCGATCCGGATAAGATTATCCAAGTATTGACAAATCTCGTCGGCAATGCGATGAAATTTACTCTGGAAGGCGGAACTATAAGCTTAAAATTGTCTTTATCTGAGAAAATAATTAGGGCAGAGGTAAAGGATACCGGTTCGGGGATTCCGCTTGAGGATGTAGAGAAGATATTTGATAAATTTTTTCAGGTGACGCGTACCGGGCATCAGGCAGTAAAAAAGGGGACTGGTTTGGGTTTAACTATATCTAAGGGAATAATCGAGAAACACGGCGGAAAAATCTGGGCGGAAAGTGAATTAGGTAAAGGAAGTAGTTTTATTTTTACGCTTCCGGTAGAATAAAGTTTCTAAACATGGAGGAAAAAAATGGCGCAAGAGAATGTAATGGCTACAAAAAGAATACTTATCTGCGATGATGATAAGGCGGTATCGGATTTTTTAGAACGGTTTTTGCAGAAAGAGGGGTATTCACAGATAGAGACCGTAACAAGCGGGGAAGCAGCGGTAGAAAAAATGAAAAATAATAATTACCAACTGGTGCTGCTTGATATTCGTATGCCGGGTATTGACGGGATTGAAACTCTCAAACGTATAAAAGAAATTAATAGCAGCGCCGCGGTTATTATGATTACGGGTTTTCCTGAAATTGAGACCGCACAGCAAGCGGTTAAAATGGGAGCGTATGATTATATTGTAAAGCCTTTTGACTTGGCTTATCTTAAGCTGGTGGTATTAACTAAAATTCTAGTTGATTCTAAGTGAAAAAAATTCATTTAGGGACTAGCCGCACATTTGGCCATGACTTACGCTCAATATTGGCTTCTGTGCGTTGGTCGGTAGGCCTTATCAAGACCGGCATGTTAGGGCCTGTGAGTAGTAAGCAAAAAAAATATTTGCAAATTGCAGATGATGGCATAGCTAAAGCCGTAGAGCTTATCGGCAGGCTAAATAAGGTTTCGGTTAATAAGGAGAAAAATGCGGCCAAATCCAAAACTAAATAATAAAAAAAAGATATTAGTAGTGGATGATGATGATAATTTGCGCCAATCATTAAAAGCCGGACTTGAAGAGCAAGGATTTAAAATTTTTCTTGCTTCTGACGGAGAAGAAGGTTTTGAAAAGGCAAAAGAAAATTTACCGGATTTAATATTGCTTAATATTATGATGCCAAAGATGGACGGGATGATGACTACCCTGAAATTAAAAGGCGAGAAAGAGACGCGCCATATCCCGGTTTTGATTATGAGTGGTATCAGAGAAAAAGAAGAGCGGATTCTTTCTCATAATGTCGGGGCAGCAGATTATTTGATAAAGCCATTTACTACTGAGCAGTTATTAGAGAAAATCCACAAACTGTTATTAGGCAAATAAATGGTTGAATATTACGAATTTTTACGCGGTGAAAACGCATATTTTGATAAAGTTATACTTAAAAACGAAGAGACTTGTTATCAAGGTTGCCTGTCTTTCATAAAAAAAGTTTATCTTGTCGGAGATGCATTTAAGGAAGAAGATTTTAGTTCACTTTATGAATTTGCTAAACAACTTACGAATAAAGCTATTTACCATGAGTCCAAGATTAATCTTTTAGCCAGTTTTCCTTACAATAATGATTACCAGGCCTATCATACGGTTAATGTCGCTGTTCTTTCGCTGGAATTAGGAAAGTCGATTTTTTCCAATTCCGATGAGTTAGTTAATTTAGCCATGTTTGCGCTTTGCCATATTTTGGTATGGGAAGATGTAAAACCAATAAATTTACGTTTAGGGTTAAGCGAAGATTTTTTGAAAAGTGTTTTTGGTATTATTTCTGTAGCAGACGTTTATGAGACTTTTACGCATACCCGGCCTTACCGGGATAAACTCGCACCTTATGATGTATTAAAAGCGATGGTTTCTGCTGCGGATGTTGTTTTTATGCCTTCGTTAGCAAGGAAGGCTCTGAAAGTTTTTTCGCTTTATCCATTAGGCAGTGTTGTACGCTTAAGTAACGGTGAAATAGCCCAGGTAACCAAACTTAACAGAAAGTATCCTTTAAGGCCCGAGGTATTGATACTTACAGAGCCAGAAGCAGGTAATCTGGATTCATTAAAAATTTTTGATTTATCTGAACATCTGGAAGTCTATATAAAAGAAACCAAGGTATAAAAATATAAGATGAGCAGCCTTCTTGAAAAATTAACTCTTACCTTTATTCCGATTTTTGTAGCAGTAGATGCTATCGGAAATATCCCTATATTTATTTCTCTTGTTTCTGATCATGGTAAAAAGCAGCGCGTTAAAGTGATCCGGGATTCGGTATTTACTGCGACTATGCTTGCGGTAATTTTTGTGTTTGTGGGAAAAGTAGTGTTACGCTTTATTGGGATTACTATTACGGATTTCCAGATTGCAGGAGGGATCTTACTTTTTGTAATTTCTCTTAGGTTGCTTTTGCCGGGATTGACTAAAGTATCTCTGGTTAATGGCCATGAAAAAGATGTCGGGGTTTTTCCTCTCGGCACTCCCTTAATAACAGGGCCTGCTGTCCTGACAACTACGCTTATGATGCGGGATAGTTACGGGCTATGGATTACATTATTGTCGTTACTTCTTAATATGGCGATTGCCTGGTTGACTTTAGTCAGGGCAGATATAATAATGAAACTGTTGGGAGTAGGGGGTACAAGGGCATTTTCAAAAATTATGTATATACTTCTGGCTGCTATCGGGGTAATGATGGTGCGTAAAGGCCTAACAGGGGTATTTGGCTTATGATGAAAAAAGTCCTTACTTTTATTATGGCAGGCGGAAAAGGAGAGAGGCTCTGGCCGTTAACTAAAGACCGCACAAAACCAGCAGTGCCTTTCGGAGGGATTTACCGGATTATTGATTTTACGCTTAGCAATTGCATCAATTCAGGCCTGCGTAGAGTTTATATTTTAACGCAGTATAAATCCGCGTCTTTACACCGGCATATCCGCCTGGGTTGGAACATTATGTCTTCAGAGCTCGGGGAATATATTGAGATACTTCCTGCCCAACAGAGAGTTAGTGAAACCTGGTATCTTGGCACTGCCGATGCTATTTACCAAAATTTATATACGCTGGAAATGGATAAACCCGATGAAGTGCTTATATTAGCCGGTGATCACGTCTATAAAATGAATTATTATACGATGATTGATTTTCATCGTTATATGAATGCGGATTTAACGGTTAGTGTTGTAGAGGTGAATAAAGATCAATCAAATCAGTTAGGAGTTGTTGAAGTAGATGATAAAGGAAAGCTTATTGGTTTTCAGGAAAAACCCAGTGATCCGAAGACTATTCCGGGAAATCAAACGCATATTTGCGCTTCGATGGGCATATATATATTTAAGCACGGAGTACTTGAAGAAGAGTTGCATGAAGATTCTAAACGTCAAAATTCTTCACATGATTTTGGTAAGGATATAATTCCGCAAATGCTAAAGAAAAAACGCAATATCGCAGTTTTTAATTTCAGCCAGCGTTCCAGAAAAGAAGGTAATCATTGGCGTGATATCGGCACAATGGATGCATATTATGAAGCAAATATGGATTTAGTCCGGGTTGACCCGACTTTTAACCTTTATGAGAAAGATTGGCCGATAAGGACGTATCAGGAGCAATTTCCTCCTGCAAAAACCGTTTTTTCCGGAGATGAGACTACCGGGCGAGTGGGGTTGTTTCTTGATTCTTTGGTGGCGGGAGGTTGTATTATAAGCGGAGGCAGAGTACAGCGTTCAATACTGTCTCCTAATGTACGCGTAAACAGTTTTTGCGAGATTTATGATTCCATATTAATGGAAGGGGTAAATGTAGGAAGATACGCAAAAATCAAGCGCGCGATTATTGATAAAGACGTTAATATTCCTCCGGGGATGGTGATCGGATATAATCCGGATGAAGATAAGAAGCGTTTTGAAATAAGTAAGTCTGGAATTGTGGTAGTGGCGAAGGGCACCGAAATAAAATAACCATTTCGACCTACGCGGTCGAATTTGCGACCGCGTAGGTCGAGGAAGGTTTAGATGGGGATATTGAGAAAAGCAAAAATAATCGATATAAAACAAATACAGGCGTTAATAAATAGTTTTGCCAAGAAAGATCTCATGTTGCCGCGTTCGTTAAATGAGATCTATGAGAATTTGCGCGATTTTTGGGTTTATGAGGATAAACTAAAGATTCTTGGGTGCGCTGCTTTACATATCTCATGGGATGATCTGGCAGAGATAAAATCAGCTGCGGTTATCAGTTCTTCTCAGAAAAAGGGTATTGGCACAGAGCTTGTCAATGCCTGTTTTAAAGAAGCAAAAGAGCTTGGCGCACGGAGAATCTTTGTGCTTACTTACAAGCCTGAATATTTTAAGAAGTTCGGTTTTAGAAAAGTAAAACATGAGGACCTGCCGCATAAGGTTTGGGCGGAATGTATTAACTGCTGCAAATTCCCCAATTGTCAGGAGACTGCCCTCCTAAAAAACTTGTAAAAAAAATATTATATGATACAATTACTTCGTTTGCCCCCTTGCGTAAGCGCTCGTAAATATTGTCGCCAGTCTCGCCTTCGGCGGACGGCTCCAATATTTATTTCGCACGCTGCGGGGGTAATTTTCAGACAAGTAAATTACGGAAAATTTATGGTATAATTTTTGCCGTTGTGAAATAAACCGAATTATGTAGAAAGGAAAATTTAAATGAACTATTATTTAAGCGACGAACAGAAGATGGTACAGGACCTGGCACGGAAAATCGCGCAGGAAAAAATGATTCCGGTTGCTGCAAAATATGATATTACCGAAGAGTATCCGTGGGATATTATTAAAATAATTGCTGATGCAGGGCTTTTTGGGCTTTTTATACCGGAAGCTTACGGCGGTATGGGAGTTGGCGTGCTTAATCTTTGTCTTGCTACAGAAGAGTTATCGCGTGCTTGCGGAGGAATTGCGGTTTGCTACGCGGCTTCTGCCTTAGGCACATTTCCGATAGTATTGTTTGGAAACGACGAGCAGAATAAAAAATATCTTCCAGATTTGGCTGCCGGAAAAAAAGTGGCAGCTTTCGGGATTACAGAGCCTGAAGCTGGATCTGATGCTTCAGCAATTAAAACTACTGCCCGTAAAGAGGGAAATCACTATGTGCTTAACGGAATTAAACATTTTATTACCAATGGTGGCGACGCAGAGACCTATGTAGTTATTGCTATGACCGATAAAAATAGGGGCGCACGCGGTGCATCCGCTTTTATTGTAGAAAAAGGCACTCCCGGATTTACTTTTGGCAAGAAAGAAGAAAAGCTGGGTATCCGCGCTTCTTCAACCAGTGAACTTATTTTTACCGATTGTAAAATTCCTAAAGAGAATCTTCTGGCAAAAGAAGGAATGGGTTTTATCGTTACAATGAAAACTTTTGATATGTCCCGGCCAGGGGTTGCAGCGCAGGCATTAGGGATTGCGCAGGGCTCACTTGATGTAGCAGTAAAATATTCCCGCGAAAGAGTGCAGTTTGGTAAATCAATTTCGAGTTTCCAGGGTATACAGTGGATGCTTGCTGATATGGCAACACAAGTAGAGGCATCAAGGGCCCTTGTTTATGCGTGTGCGCGTGAAATTGATAATGGCGAAAAAGATGTTGCTAAAGATTCAGCAATGGCAAAGATGTATGCTTCTGATGTGGCAATGAAGGTGACAACCGATGCCGTGCAGATTTTAGGCGGCTATGGTTATATGAAAGATTACCCGGCAGAAAAATTTATGCGTGATGCAAAAATTACCCAGATTTATGAGGGTACAAATCAGATCCAGCGTAACATTATTGCGCTACAGTTAATTAAAGAAGCAGCAAAGAAATAATAAAATGAACATAATTATATGTATCAAACAAGTTCCTGAAACAACCGAAGTCCGGATCAATCCTGAAACTAATACATTAATCCGCGAAGGTGTAAAATCAATTATCAATCCTTTTGATATGTATGCTATCGAGGAAGGTGTAAGGCTTAAAGAAAAATTAGGCGGTAAGGTTACGGTTGTTACTATGGGCCCGCCTCAGGCAGAAAATGCCCTTAGGGAGGCAATTTCTCTTGGCGCAGATGAGGCAATACTTGTTTGCGATCGTGCCTTTGCCGGAAGTGATACTTGGGCGACAAGCTATATACTTTCAGAAGTTATCCGTAAAATTAAAGATTTTGATCTGATCATCTGCGGAAAACAGGCTTCTGACGGAGATACTGCACAGGTTGGGCCGGGTATTTCTATGCATCTTGATATACCGCAGGTGACCTATGTGAAGAAAATAGAGGATATTAAAGATAAATCCATGCGCGTAGAAAGAATGATGGAAGAAGGTTTCGAAATTATCGAACTTCCTTTGCCGGCGCTTTTGACTGTAGTTAAAGAGATCAATGAGCCGAGGCTTCCTTCCTTAAAAGGAATGATGCGTGCAAAGTCGGCTAAAATCAATCTTTGGACGCAAAAAGAGTTGGATCTTGATCCAAATAATGTCGGGCTAAACGGTTCTCCTACACAGGTAGTAAAGATTTTTACACCTGCGCAGCGCACCGGAGGCCAGATGTTAAGCGGCGAGCCTCATGAGATCGTAGAGAAATTGGTGGCGCTGATTAAAGATGAGGTAAATTAATAATGGGTATCCAGATTATTATTGAGAAATGCACCGGCTGCACGCTTTGTATTAAAGCCTGCCCTTTTAATGCCATCAGAATTTTAGATAAGAAGGCAGTGATTGACTTGCATAAATGTACCATTTGCGGGGCGTGTGCTTCTGCTTGTAAATTTAAAGCAGTGTTTATAGAAAAAGAACCTGTTAAATGTCAGCTTCCGGATATAACCGGTTATAAAGGTGTATGGGTTTTTATTGAACAAAAAAAGGGTAAAGTGCAGTCGGTTTCTTATGAGTTGCTTGGAAAAGCGCATGAGCTGGCAAAGAAACTTAACTGCCAGGTAGGGGCAATATTTATCGGTAATAACCTTGGTGATCAGGTTGATGAATTAATTATCTATGGAGCAGATATTGTTTATTTAGTTGAAGCTCCTGAAATTGCTAATTTTCAAGATGAGCCTTACACGAATATATTGATCAATCTTATTCAGAAATATAAACCCGAAATACTGCTTTGTGGAGCAAGTACGATTGGCAGGTCGCTTATTTCGCGGGTTGCAGTAAAATTGAAAGTCGGGTTAACCGCGGATTGTACGGGGTTAGATATTGACCCGGAGAAAAAGATTTTACTTCAGACACGCCCTGCTTTTGGCGGAAATATTATGGCTACTATCACCAGCCCAAATTATCGTCCGCAGATGGCTACAGTCCGCCACAAAGTCATGCAGCCGATAGCGCCTGATAAACATCGTAAAGGTAAAATTATCCGCGAACAGTTTCCGGCTAAGGTGTATGTTTCCCGGGCTAAATTACTTGATATAGTTGAAGAAGTAGAATCGCTTGTTAATCTCACCGAGGCAGATATTATTGTTTCCGGAGGCCGCGGTATGGGTGGGAAAGAAAATTTTAAGATCTTAGAAGAGTTTGCGCAGGCCTTAGGCGGCGCAGTTGGTTCATCGCGCGCAGCAGTAGATTCCGGTTGGATGCCTTATTCGCATCAAGTTGGGCAGACCGGGCGTACGGTTGCGCCGAAAATTTATTTTGCCTGCGGTATTTCCGGCCAGATTCAGCATTTGGTAGGTATGCAGTCTTCAAAAATTATTATTGCTATTAATAAGGATCCCGAAGCGCCTATTTTCAAAGTAGCTACTTACGGTATAGTAGGAGATCTTTTTCAGATCGTTCCTGCGCTTACTAAGAAGTTCAAAGAGAATCTACGTAAGTAAATTTAAAGTTTCGGGAGATTTTCCAACATCTCTCTATACAAATTTTAACTTCCTGCTATAATTAATCCGGAGAGATAAATTATGTATCTTAAAGAACTAGAGATAGTCGGATTTAAATCCTTTCTAAATAAAACCAACCTTCAATTTGAGCCTGGGGTCACTGCGGTTGTCGGCCCTAATGGGTGCGGAAAGTGCCTGCATTATGACTCCTTAGTTACATTATCAGACGGTTCCTATGTAAAAATAGGGCAACTTGTTGAATCAGTTTTAAAGAGTTCGGTATCTCTTGAAAAAATAGATGACGGGGTTATGACGCTTGACAACCCCCTTAATATTAATATCTTTTCATTAGATCCGCATACACTTAAGATCAAACCGCAGCCAGTATATGCTTTTATAAAAAGAAAATCCCCTAAATATTTACTTAGGATTGAAACAAAATCCGGTAAATACGTTACTACAACCCATTACCATCCTTTTTTTGCTCTAAAAGAAGGCAATGTTATTGCTTTGAAAGCAGAAGAATTAAAGTCAGGTATTAGAATTGCTGTTCCCCGCGTTTTAAAAACTAATCCCTCTGAAAAGAAAATTAAACTTTTGGATGTTTTAAAAAAATTCTCTGAGCAAGATTTAATGTATATACCGTTTTCTGCGGAATTGTCAGAATTTGTAATAAATTCTGTTTCCAGTCGGAACCTTGCTGTTTCTTCATTTTTGCATGGCCAGGCGATCAATGTGGTAAATTTTATTAAGATATTGGAAGGCCGCGGTATTCAGGAATTACCCGAATACGTGAATTCTTTAAAGTCCCGTAGTTCAGGAGAGATTACTGTTCCTAAAAAGATGAACGGGGAGATTGCTAGGTTTTTGGGTTACTTAATTTCAGAGGGCAGGAGTACAAAAGGAAATCAGGTTTGGTTTGTAAACGAAGACTCGTCTTTAGTTGAAGATTTTGTCCGTAGCGCCAAAGAAGGGTTTGGCGTAGAAGCAAAAGTTTTTAATTATAAAGAAAGTGCTAAGGATGTGATAATATTTTCGCATGCGCTTTGCCAGTTCCTTGAAAAGGCTTTTGAATTTAAAGTCGATGGGTTATCTAAAGATAAAGTCGTTCCTGCTCTAATGTTTGAAAGTGATGACCGGATAATTAGGGAATTTTTATCTGCTTTATTTGAGGGTGACGGGTATCTTTGTGTTGATAGGCAGGGTGTTAATAAAAGAAGGGTCGTTTATTTTGAATATGCTAGTGCTTCTAAATGCCTGGCAGAAGGAGTAAGTAGCCTATTGTTGCGTTTAGGGGTACAATCTGTAGTAAGGAAAAAAATAAAATCAGCTACGAATTCAAAGGAAAAAATAAAAAGGAGTTATTATTCGGTATATATTTATGGCTTGGATAATGCCAAGAAGCTTGCAGGATTACTTGATTTTAAAGGCAAGAAAGCAGAAAAATTACATGAAATTCGCAGCCTAAATTATAAGACCAACCTTAACTTGGACCTGATTCCTGAAATTAACGGCTTGGTTAAAGAATTAATTAAATCCGCAAAAATCAAAGTTAAAAGATTCAAGAAAATCTCCCCCAAGCTAGTTGCTTATTATGAAAATAGATGCTTGATTACCAGACAGGGGTTAGAAGAAGTTTTGAGTATTATTGCCGAACATGCAGAGCTTTCAGGGTTATCCAGAAATATCTATGATTACCTTAAAACATTAGCAAGTTCTGATATTTATTGGGATGAAATAATTAATATAGAAAAGGTTCATAAAGAAGAATGGGTTTATGATTTGTCGATTCTAGGAACGCATAATTTTGTTGCCCAAGACATGGTTGTTCATAACAGTAATATCTTTGATTCCATGCGTTGGGTTTTAGGCGAGCAATCGGTAAAATCCCTGCGCGGTTCACAGATGGAAGATGTTATTTTTAACGGCACTGATACTAAAGAGCCGTTAGGCATGGCAGAAGTCTCCCTTACTTTTGATAATTCCCAGCGTTTTTTTAATTTTGACCATCCCGAAGTATGTATTACCCGCCGCATATTCCGATCCGGAGAAAGCGAATATCTTCTTAATAAAGCGCCTGTGCGGCTTAAGGATATTCTCGACCTTCTTATGGGCACAGGAATTGGCGCGGAAAGTTATTCTCTTGTTGCGCAGGGTAAAATTGACCTTGTGTTAAGTTCCCGTCCGGAAGACCGTCGGTTAGTTTTTGATGAAGCAGCCGGAATAACCCGTTACAAAGGGCAAAAAAGAGAGGCCTTAAGAAGGCTTGAAGAAACCGAGGCAAATCTTTTACGCGTCAGTGATATTATTACGGAAGTAAAACGCCAGATCGGTTCTCTTGAGCGCCAGGCGAATAAAGCACGCCGTTACAAAGAGACCTTTGAGGAATTGAAAGTCAGAGAATCTATCCTTGCATTTTTACAGCGCAAAGTTTTGACTTTACGCAAAGAAGAGATTGTTTTAGATATCGCAAAACTTGAAGAATCTCAAAAAAATCTTTGGTTAAAAATTGAAGAGCAGGAAAGCAGATTTAATTCCCGTAATGCCCAACTTAAAGAATTTGAGGATGCGATCATGCGCATCCGGGGAGAGCTTCTTAGTTATGATAATCAGTCAAAGGGGAATCTTCAGCGCGTAGAGTTTAATCGCGAGAAAATAACCGAACTGATTAAAAACGCAGAAGAATTTGAGCGTAAGAAAAATCTTGTTCAGGAAAAATTGCACGCTGATGAAGAAAAACTTGCTACTTTCCGTTCTGAATACGACGGAATTAACGGCCAGATGCTTATTAAACAGGAAGAATTTAAAAAGCAGGAATTTGAGCATGACAGTATCATTGCATCTATCAATAAATCCTTGGATTTTATTACTTCTGCAAAAAAAGATATTCTTGGGCTTGCCTCAAGTGTTGCCCATATTCATAACGAAATCGGTGATTTGAATTCAAAAGAACAGATCCAGCTTTCGCGTAAGCGCCGCCTTGATACAGAGTTGCTTAAAGTGCGGGAGGAAAAACAGGTATCTCAGGCGCAAGTTGTAGTAATCAAAGAAGAGTTAGAAAAATTAGAGCAGTATTTTTCTTTGCTTAATAATAATCTTGTAAGCGCAAAAGAAAAATTTTGTAACGAAAAGCTTTCTTTAGATGATATCCTGCGTAATATCGAGCAGCTTGAGCGGCAGAAACTTTCTTTAGAGTCGCATCGTGAGTTTATTGAGCAGCTGCGTACAAAATACGACGATATCAGTGAATTTATGAACGCGCAGATTTTTCTGGATAGGCCATGCGATAAGGTAAGCGGTATACTGATTAAGGTAAAAGGATTTGAAGATGAAAACCGTAAACTTATCGGAGAAGCAAAGCCTATAGATTTAGATACTGAAAAAATTAATGCCCGTTTAATTCAGATCTGCCAGGAGATAGAACGGCTTAAAGGCCAGAAGATCCACCAGGAAAACCATGCAGCTTCCATAGATGCGCAGATACAAAAACTTGGCGAAGATTTACGCGCCCAGGATATTGCTTTAGCAAATAAACGCGCAGGATTTCAATCAGTAAGTGAAAAACTGGTTAATATAGAAGAAGAAGAAATGATTGTTTCGGATGAATTAAGTGAGGCTCAAGAGGAAATCCGGGCTGTGTCCGAGAAGTTGGTGAGTTTTAATCAAAAAAGGGCGGAGTTAGAAATAGAGCAAAAGAACTCAGAAATGGCGATTATAGAGCACCAGAATGTGGTAACTACCCAAAATTATGCCAAAGAAAAGGCATTAGTGGCGATTACGCAACTTAGGGCGCAGGTAGAGGCTCTTGTTAAACGCCTGGATTCTGACCGGGATACGTTACATATACTTGAGGAAGCTTTTAGGCGCGAGAATGAAAATATTTCAAACTATGATCGCCAGGCGCAGGAATCGCGCTTTAAAGAAAAAGCATTGGCAGATGAAATAAATTTACTAGAGGAAGAAAATTTACGTTTTGAAAATGAAGTAAAAACTTATCAGATAGAGCTTATCAGTAAAGAAGAAGAGCGGCTGAAAGTTGCCGACGGTGGAAACGCCTTGTTTAAGCAGCTTGAAATTGATCGTAAGGAATTAGATATCATAAAAAACCGGCTTTATGAATTACAGATGGAAAATAAGGATTTAGAATTTAGGTTTTTAAGTATCAAGGAGAGGATGCTTCAGAATTACAAGATAGATGCGGAGAGTTTAACTGAGGATATCGTAGTCGGGGTGGAAGAAAATGTAATTGTACCTGAAATTGAGCGACTAAAAGAAAAACTTGATTCTTATGGAAATGTAAATTTAGTAGCGATCGAAGAATATGATGAACTGAAAACACGCTATGATTTTCTTACGCAGCAGCAGGCAGATCTAGTTAATGCTAAAGATGCCTTGCATGAAGCTATTATAAAAATTAACCGCACCACTAAGAAAATGTTTTTAGAGACTTTTGAAAAAGTCAAAGAAGAGTTTCGTAATTATTTCCGTTTGCTTTTTAACGGAGGGGACGCGCAGGTGTTTCTTACAGATGAACAGGATCCTTTGGAATCAGGTATAGAAATTATCTGCAGGCCTCCGGGTAAAAAATTACAAAATGTCCTGCTTTTATCAGGCGGTGAAAAAACTATGTCGGCAATAGCGCTCATCTTTGCTATATTTAAGGTAAAGCCGGCACCTTTTTGCGTATTGGATGAGATTGATGCGGCTCTTGATGAGGCGAATGTAGACCGTTACGGTAGGATGTTGCAGGAATTTGCCAAAGGCTCGCAATTTATCGTGATCACCCATAATAAGCGCACTATCGCTAATGCTGATGTGATGTATGGAATTACCATGGAAGAATCCGGAGTCTCAAAAATCGTCTCCGTAAAACTCGGGCAAAAACAGCCTGAACAAATTGTAACCCCGCCTCAAGCTACCGAAGAAGTTTCCGCAGCAAATTAAATTCTCAGGGGCATTTCTCTATTTAGTTGATTTATCCGCAGGTGAGGTTTTTGCCTTTATCTTTTGCCTGATAAAGCATCTTGTCGCAGTAGTGTATGAGTTCGGCGGCATTTGCGCCGTTTTCGGGGTAGGTTGCAAGCCCTAAGCTGACAGTGAATTTTTTATGCGGGAGAATTTCTTCGTGTATAAAACGGTGTTTTTCTACGTTTTGCCTTAATCGCTCGGCAATCATAAACGCTTCTTTTTTGTCTGTCCGCGGCAGGATTACTGCAAACTCTTCGCCGCCGTAACGGCAGACATGATCCATTTTGCGGGACTGGTTTTTTAAAAGTTGAGCCAGTTGCCTTAAGATCGCGTCTCCGTCTTGATGCCCGAGAGTATCGTTATAAACTTTAAAATCGTCAATGTCAATCATGATAAGGCTGAGCGGGCTTGTTGTGGCTTTTGTTTTTTCAATTTCGCTGTGCAGCAGGAACTGAAAATATCCGTGGTTCCAGATTTCCGTAAGAGAGTCAGTATGGGCGCGGATAACCGTTTTTTCAAAAAGCTGGGAATTTTCAATCGCAAGCCCTGCCTGGTTTGAAAGCATGATTAACATGCGAATATCATCTTTTGTTATCGGTTTTCTGGTGACAAAATTATCCGCGATAATTATTCCGTTTACTTTATCTTTGGCTTTTAAGGGCACCAGGACTAATTCGTCGTTGCGGAGTATATTAATAATCTGGTCGTCGCTGTAGTTTACGATAGTTTCAGGAGTAAGGTGGAGCGGCATTCCTTCAAGCACACTTAAAGCTAATAAGCCCCCTTGTTGTTCCCGTAAAGGAGTTTTTAGGTTTCTGATTTGCTGATTTAAACGCGAGTCTGTGGCAGAAGAGGAGGTCTTATATACACTAATTAAGTCATCTAAATCCATTTTCTCTTGTTTGATTTGTTTCCAGATGACATTGGCTTCTTCACCGCTTTCCGGGCCGATCGCCATTTTTCCTTCGATGATGCCCTCAGTCTCGTTGATTAGAAAAAGAATAGCGCGGTTAAAGCCTAGGCCTGTGTGCGCAGTAACCCCCGTGAGGATAATATAAAGGATCTCTTCGAGCTTAAGAGTGGTGCGCATTGCATTTGAAATCTCATAAAGGATATTAAGCTCTGTTTTTGCGCGTTCAAGGTCAGTTTTAAACTTGGTAAGTTCTTCCATATAACATAAAATTTAGCATAATATGGCTCTGACTGCAAGGATTTTCGTATTTTTTTGAAATATTTGTGTTAGATTTTTCCTTCTTTTACGTCTGTTATGTTAGAAAGGGGGAAGAAGTATTTGTAACGGACATTTTAATTGACACTATCATGGCTCTAGGGTATAATCAATTTTCTAAACTAATCTAAAATTGGGAGGTTCGCATGCAAAAACAGGCTGAAAAACAAGCAGTGCAAGCAGCAAAAGATGAACCAAAAGAGCTTTCTAACCGTGAGAAAGCGTTAGAATTAGCCTTGGCGCATATTGAAAAACAGTTTGGAAAAGGCTCAATTATGAAATTGGGCTCAAACGTTAAAATTGACGTGGATTCTCTTTCTACCGGAGCTTTGACGCTAGACTGCGCTTTAGGAATAGGAGGCCTTCCCCGCGGCCGAGTAGTAGAGATTTTTGGGCCGGAGGCTTCCGGAAAAACCACGCTCACTTTAAGTGTGATCCGTGAAACACAGGCGCGTAAAGGGGTAGCTGCTTTTATTGACGCAGAACATGCCTTTGATTCTACTTATGCAAAGAAAATCGGTATAAATCTTGATGATCTTTTGATTTCGCAGCCGGATACCGGTGAACAGGCGCTTGAAATTACAGAAACCCTTGTGCGCTCAAACGCGGTAGACGTGGTAGTGATAGATTCAGTAGCAGCGTTAACTCCCAGGGCAGAAATAGAGGGAGAAATGGGAGATTCCCATATGGGGCTTCAGGCTCGCCTGATGTCCCAGGCTTTAAGAAAACTTACCGGCGCAATCAGCAAATCCCGCACCTGCGTAATTTTTATTAATCAGTTGCGTGAGAAGATCGGCGTAATGTTTGGTTCTCCTGAAACAACTCCCGGCGGCAGGGCATTAAAATTTTATTCATCGGTCCGCCTCGATGTGCGCAGGATTGCTACTTTAAAAGAGGGTGATGCTGTAATCGGCGGAAGAGTCAGGGTGCGGGTAGTAAAAAATAAAATTGCACCACCTTTTCGGGAGGCAGAATTTGATATTAAGCATGATGAAGGTATTTCTAAATCAGGTGCAATTTTAGATGCTGCTGTGAATGCTAATATTGTGGCAAAATCCGGTACCTGGTTATCTTTTCGTGATGAAAAACTAGGACAAGGCCGTGATGCCGCAATTAAAACTTTAAAAGAGAAACCTAAACTTCTTGCCGATCTTGAGAAGGAAGTGCGTAAGACAATTAGTGTATCTTAATTATTGATTTTTGTTTGTGAAAACATTCACGCTTACGCAAGCTAAGAAATACGCGTTTTTACTGCTTAAATTCCGTAACCGAAGCCAAGCCGAGATGCGTAAGCGGCTTTTACAAAAAAAATTCCCGGAACAAATAGTAAATGAAACGCTCTTTTTTTTAAAAGAGAAGTCTTTTATCGATGATGCGGTTTTTGCGCGTTATTTTTGTTCGGCTCGTGCAAAAAAATACGGCCCGCGTAGGTTGATTCAGGAGTTGAAGCAAAAAGGCTTAGGAGCTTCACTTATCAGCGAGGCGCTTGCACAGAGTAACAAAAGCTGTCCGCCACAAAAAGTAGCAGAAGAAATTTTACTTAGCCGTATTGGACAGTATAAAAGCCTTGATCCTCGTAAAGCAAGACAGAGGGCGTATGCGTTATTGTTACGGCGGGGATTTGAACCGGAGCTTGCAGGAGATTTAATTAATAAATACCTTAGGGACATTTCTTAACATGAAAGCCGATATTTTAAGAGAAAAATTTCTTAATTTTTTTAAAAGCAAAAAACACCGCGTTGTTGATAGCGATTTGCTTATTCCGCAAGATGATCCTACGGTACTTTTTACTCCTGCCGGAATGAACCAGTTTAAAAAGCAGTTTATGGGGCAAATTACTGGTTTTAGCCGCGCTACCAGCAGCCAGCGTTGCCTGCGCACGGACGATTTAGATAAAGTCGGTAAGACAGCTGTGCATCATACTTTTTTTGAGATGCTGGGTAATTTTTCCTTTGGAGATTATTTTAAAAAAGAAGCCATAGTATGGGCTTGGGAATTTTTAACTAAAGAATTAAAGATAAGTTCTGATAAACTTTGGGTATCGGTTTATAAGGATGACGATGAGGCGTATAGGATATGGCAGGATATTGTAAAAGTTCCTGAATATAAGATTATAAAGCTTGGTGATAAAGATAATTTCTGGCCGTCGGATGCCAAAGAAAAAGGGCCCAATGGGCCGTGCGGGCCGTGTTCAGAGATATTTTTTGATTTTGGGGTAAACCCTGGTTGTAAAAATGCAAATTGTAATCCTGCTTGCAGCTGTGGAAGGTTCGCGGAGATCTGGAACCTGGTTTTTACCCAATTTAACCGTAAAGAAGGTGGCGTCTTAGAGCCGCTTCCGCAAAAGAATATTGATACGGGAATGGGTTTAGAGAGGTTAGCGGCGGTAATGCAGGGAGTTTCTAATAATTTTGAAACTGACCTATTCGCTCCCTTAGTCAAAGAGATAATAGCAAAAATTGATACCCGTAACCCGTTGCCCGTTACCCGTGACCCGAATATCTATGCTGTTGCTGATCATCTTCGTGCAGTTGTATTTTCCATATATGACGGCATACTGCCTTCTAACGAAGGAAGAGGCTATGTGGTAAGAAAGATTATTCGCAAAGCTACATATCATTTGAGGGGATACGGGGTTAAAAAACCGCTTCTCTATAAATTAGTACCGGTGGCCGCAGATATTATGAAGGTTCCTTATCCGGATTTAGTAAAACGCAGGGAAGATATCGCGCAAATAATTTTAGCGGAAGAAAATAATTTTCATGCGACAATAAATACTAGCGCAAATTTATTAAAAGAAAAATTTGACGGTTTTAAAGAAAATCAAAATCCCGAAGAAGCAGGAAAAACTGCTTTTTGCCTTTATGATACTTACGGAATACCTGTTGATTTGACTAAAGATTGGTTGGATAAGATGGGAATAAAATTTTCTCAAGAGGCTTTTGACGGAGAGCTTTTGGTGCAAAAAGAGCGCTCTAAGGCAAAGAGTACGATGAAAGGCGATGTATTTGATTCAGGATCTCAGGAATTAAATATAAAAGTAAAAAGCCGTTTTTTAGGTTATACCAAGGATTCATCCGAGGCTGATATTTTAAAAATTTTTGTAAACGGAAAAGAGAAAAATAAGGTTTCATCCGGAGAAGAGGCTTGGATAGTTTTAGATAAAACGCCGTTTTATGCAGAATCTGGTGGCCAGGTCGGTGATACAGGTAGCATAAAAAAAGGTAAAAGCATTTTTCAGGTTACTAATGCAAAGAAAATTCAAGGCGCAGTAGCACATATTGGTAAAGTAATCAGCGGATCATTTAAGGTTGAAGGTGAAGTCAATGCTGATATTGACCTGGTCCGTAGGCAGGCGATCCAGCGTAATCACAGCGCAACGCATCTTTTGCAGGCAGCTTTGCGGCAGGTTCTAGGGGCTCATGTGAAACAACAGGGGTCTTTGGTAGCAGATAGCCGCCTACGTTTTGATTTTACGCATTTTAAAAGTTTAAACGATGAAGAACTCTCCCGCGTAGAAGAGTTAGTGAATAATTATATTCTTTTAAATGAACATATAGAGGTAAAAGAGATGACTATGCAGGAGGCAAAGCGTAAAGGCGCGCTTGCTTTTTTTGCCGATAAATACGGCGACAAGGTTCGCTTGGTTACAGCAGGTGAACTTTCTAAGGAATTGTGCGGAGGAACGCACGTAAGTTCAACAGGTGAAATTGGCCTTTTTAAAATCACTCAGGAAAGTTCTGTAGCAGCAGGCGTGAGGCGTATTGAGGCAGTAACCGCTGATAAGGCGTATCAGTTTATCCGCAAGGAAGAAGAGATTTTATCAGAGGTTAGCCAGATGTTAGGCGCTCCGCAGCCGCGCATACTTGAAGAGTTACAGAAAAAAATAAATTTAGTAAAGGATCTTGAACTGCGTTTAAAAGGCCGTCAGGAAGATTTGCTTAAGTCTTCCGTAGATGAGTTGGTTGGTAAAGCTGTAGTTTTAAAAGGCGTAAGAATTATTACCCATGTTTTTGATAATGTGGGTATGGATGTTTTAAGAAAAAATATTGATACGATTAAGGCTAAGGCGCAAGATGCTGTAATTGCTTTAGGCGCTCGTAATGATGATAAGGCGTTGCTTGTAGTAGGAGTGGCTTCCGTTGCGCTGCAAAAAGGATTAGATGCCGGTAATCTTGTGCGTCAGATCGCGCAGTCTATCGGAGGAAGCGGCGGGGGCAGGCCGGATTTTGCTCAGGCAGGCGGAGATAATCCGCAGAATTTTCCCGAGGCTTTCCGAAAACTAGAGGAAATTATTAATAACTTACTATGAAGATTATCCGTCCGAATAATAAAGCAATAGAAAAAATTTATCAGCGCGGGCTAATGCGTTCGCGCCGTGTTGAGGAAAAAGTGCGTAGTATAATTGACGATGTGCGGCTTCTGGGTGATGAGGCGGTATTAAAATACACGCGTAAATTTGACGGTGTAAAACTTATGCCTCGCCAGTTAAAAGTCGCAGAAATTGAAATTAGCGGTGCCTATCAGAATATTACTCCGAATTTCGTTTCTTCTTTAAAAACAATTATTGAGAATATAAACCGGTTTTACCGCAGGAGCCTTAAAAAATCCTGGAGGATAAGATGTGAGAATGGGGTAATTTTAGGCGAGCAATATACTCCGCTTGAAAAAGTGGGAATTTATATCCCTGCAGGAACGGCGCCGCTTGTTTCTACTGTTTATATGACGGTGCTTCCGGCGCGTATCGCAGGAGTTAAAAAAATCGTTTTAGCCAGCCCTCCTGATAAACAAGGCTATATCAATCCGCATATCCTGGTTGTAGCTAATCTTTTAAAAGTAGATGAGATTTATCGTATGGGCGGGGCGCAGGCAATTGCTGCGCTTGCCTATGGCACAAAAACAGTTACCAAGGTGGATAAGATTGTCGGGCCGGGTAATAATTATGTGACTGAAGCAAAACGCCAGGTCTTCGGGACAGTGGATATTGACATGGTTGCAGGCCCGACGGAACTTGTAATTATCGCTAATCGTCATTCTGATCCTAAGCTTGTAATTGCCGATATTTGCGCTCAAGGCGAGCATGCCGGAGGACTTTCTGTATTGATTACGAATTCTAAAGCGCTTGCCAAAGAAGTAAAAGCAAAGACCGAAGGAGTAAACGGCTTTATTATTTTAACGAAAAATTTAAATGAAGCGACGGAGATTTCTAATCGGATTGCTCCGGAGCACCTTGAGATTATGGTAAAAAATCCGCAGAAACTTCTTAAACAAATTCAGCATGCCGGGGCAATATTTCTCGGGCCATACAGCCCGACAGCTGTGGGAGATTATGTTGCAGGCCCCAGCCATGTACTGCCTACGGCCGGTACTGCGCGCTTTTTTTCCGGGCTCGGGGTTTGTGATTTTATAAAGACAAACCATATTATTAGCTATTCTAAAAAAGCGCTTGAACAGATGCGCGAGCCGCTTGAAAAAATTGCCGCTATTGAAGGTTTAAATCATCATTTAGAATCGGTTAAAGCGCGTTTTACGAATACTTAATATTCGACCGCGTAGGTCGAGGAAGGTAATTAGCTATGAAAAAAAGGAAAGCAAAAGTGTCCAGAAAAACTCGCGAAACCAATATTAATTTATTGCTTAATCTTGACGGACAAGGGAAGGCAAAGATTAAAACCGGGATTGGATTTCTTGATCATTTATTAGAGCTTTTTAGTTTTCATGCGCTTATTGACCTTGAAATATCCGCAAAAGGCGATTTTACTGTGGATATTCACCATACAAATGAAGACATCGGTTTAGTTTTAGGGGATGCCATAGCTAAGGCTTTGCAGGATAAAAAA
Source organism: Omnitrophica bacterium GWA2_41_15 (assembly GCA_919902045.1). GTDB lineage: Bacteria > Omnitrophota > Gorgyraeia > Gygaellales > Profunditerraquicolaceae > CAKKSP01. Next base: position 58,273 of record CAKKSP010000003.1, read on the forward strand.
GGCATTCGCAGGTTTGGATTTTTTTCTGTGCCGATGGAAGATGTTTTGGGAACTGCGGTAATTGATATTTGCGGGCGTAGTTATTTTAGCGGGATAAAATTTCAAAACCTAGCTACGGAACCTAAGGAAAACTCAGGCTATACCCTAACTTACGCCAACCATTTTTTTGAAAGCTTATCAAAAAAAGCGGGAATAAATCTGCATCTTAAGATCGAAGGCAATAACCCTGATCTACATGCAAATTTAGAGCCGCTTTTTAAGGCGTTTGGAGTTGCGCTTCTACAGGCAGTAACTGTTGAGCCGCGCAGAAAAGGTGTACCTTCAACGAAGGGTATTATAGATTAAATGCTTGCTATAGTTGATTATGGAATGGGGAATATTCACAGCGTAAAAAAGGCGCTTCAGAAATTGGGGGGCAAGGTTAAAGTTGTAACTGACCCCAAGGAGCTTTTAGGAGCGGAAAAAATTGTACTTCCCGGAGTAGGCGCTTTTGACGATGCTGTATCTGTTTTAAGGCGCAGAGGTTTAATAGCTGCGATTAAAAAAGAGATAGCCAAAGGTAAACCTTTTTTAGGAATCTGCCTTGGGATGCAGCTTCTTTTTGAAACAAGTGATGAGTCGCCTAAGGCCAAAGGCATGGCGTTATTAAAAGGGAGGGTTAGGTCATTTCCCCGAAAAAAATCTTTGCCTGTTCCGCAGATTGGATGGAATACTATTGATAAAGTTGCCAGGTTGCCAGGTTGCCAGGTTGCCAGTATATTAAAAGGTATCCCCGATAATTCTTATGTGTATTTTTGCCATTCCTATTATCCCGATCCGAAGGACAAATCAGTAATTGCAGCATCAACTAATTATGGTATAAATTTTGCTTCCGTGGTTTGTAAAGATAATATTTTTGGCATGCAATTCCATCCTGAAAAAAGCCAAGCCGTTGGTTTGAGGATTTTGAAAAATTTTATAGAACTATGCTAATCATTCCTGCAATCGATCTAAAAGATGGCTGCGTTGTGCGCTATGTACAGGGAAAGCGCGATAAAAAAGTTTATTCGCGCGACCCGGTTAAAACTGCCAAGTATTGGATAAAGCAAGGTGCAGATCTTATCCACGTAGTTGATCTGGATGGCGCATTTGATGGGCAGCTGAAAAATTTAGCTTTTGTTGAAAAAATTGTCAAAGATACGGGAGCAAATATAGAGTTTGGTGGTGGGGTGCGTTCCGCTATTTTAATTAAGAAATTACTGAATTTAGGAGTTAAGCGGGTGATCGTCGGTACCCGCGTAGCTCAAGATGAGAAGTTTTTAAAAGAGATCGCCAAAAATTTTAAGAATAAAGTGATAGTAAGTTTGGATGCGCAGGGCGAGCGCCTAATGATCAAAGGATGGAAAGAAGCTTCCAAAGGCCTAAAGGTGATAGATTTCGCTTTACGTTTAAAAGCGCTTGGTTTTAAGGAAGTCATTTATACCGATACATTAAAAGATGGCACGCTTAAAGGCCCGAATATTAAGGATCTTAAGAAACTCTTAAAAGAAACCGGGCTTTTAGTAATTGCTTCAGGCGGAGTTTCTTCGCTTGAGGATCTACGTAAGCTTAAAGTACTTGAAAAAGACGGTATCACCGGTGTAATCATCGGGAAAGCCCTTTATGAGGGGAAGTTTACTCTGGCACAGGCGTTGAAAGTTTAAAATAGGGACACTTTTTAACATGTACTTTGAAATTTAAAAAAGTGTCCCTGAAATTAAAACATGGAGGTATCATGATGAGATTCTTGGGTGTATGTTTCGGTTTCATTTTTCTGCTTAGCCTTTCTGGTTGTGCTACGATGCGAAAAAACGATTCTATGGAAATGCAAGGGTTAAAAAATCAGGTTTCTGTGCTTGAGTCTCAGTTGAAAATAAAGGATGATGAGATCGCTACTCTTCAGGATTCATTACGCGTAAAAGAATCCAAGAGCGCTACGCCGGCTTTACGGCGTAATATCGGCGAAGTAAAATCGCGTCCTACAATGCGCCAGATTCAGCAATCTTTAAAAAATGCCGGTTATAGCCCCGGGTCAGTAGATGGAGTTAGCGGCCGAAAGACAAGAGAAGCAATTAAGGCATTTCAGCGTGATAATAAAATAACCCCAGACGGCAGAGCAGGAAAAAAGACCTGGGAGTTGTTGAAAGAGTATTTGGATAAGAAAAGTAAGTAACTTTAGGGACATTTCTAAACAGGTAAATTACTTGTTAAGAAATGTCCCTGGTAAACTAATATGCTAACTAAACGTATTATCCCTTGCCTTGACATCAAAGACGGCAGGGTAGTTAAAGGTGTAAAATTTTTAGGCCTGCGTGATGCCGGAGATCCGGTAAAAGTAGCTCGTGCCTATGAAAAGCAGGGTGCGGATGAGTTGGTTTTTTTAGATATTACCGCAAGTTACCAGAAAAGAAAAACCTTGGTTAAACTTGTTGAGGCAGTTGCAACAAATATATTTATGCCTTTTACTGTTGGCGGGGGCGTTGGGTCAGTTGAAGATATTCGGGTGCTTTTAAACGCGGGAGCTGACAAAGTCTCGCTTAACACCGCGGCAGTGAATAATCCGCGCTTGATTGCAGAAGCAAGCCGAAAGTTTGGCAGTCAGTGTATTGTGGTTGCCATTGATGCCAAGAAGATGAGGACAGAGCAATGGCAGGTATATACCCATGGCGGCAGAACGCCGGTTAAATTAGAAGCAGTTGCCTGGGCAAAAAAAGCAGCGCAATTAGGCGCAGGAGAAATCCTTCTGACTAGTATGGATTGTGATGGGACCAAGGCCGGCTATGACCTTAAGCTTACCCGCGCTGTAGTAGATGCTGTAAATATTCCTGTAATTGCCTCAGGAGGGGCAGGAACTTTAAAAGATTTCTATCTGGTTTTTACTAAAGCAAAGGCGCAGGCCGCTCTTGCTGCGTCATTATTCCATTATCGGGAACTTTCAATTCCACAAGTAAAAGATTATTTAAGGAGAAACAAAGTATGCGTAAGAGCCTGAAGAAAGAAGTTGTTGCTCCCGGTAAATTTAAGTTTGACAGCCAAGGGCTTATTCCCGCAATCATTCAGGATTATAAAACCGGGGAAGTCCTGATGCTTGCTTATATGAATAAGGAATCAGTGCGCAGGACATTAAAACTTGGAAAAACCTGTTTCTGGTCGCGTTCGCGTAAGGAATATTGGGTTAAAGGTATGACTTCGGGGCATTTTCAGTTTGTAAAATCTATTGCCTATGATTGTGATTTAGATGCGCTGTTAATTAAAGTGCGCCAGGTAGGTGTGGCTTGCCATACGGGAAACAGAAGTTGTTTTTATAGGAAGATTTAGTAAGTATTCATGTCAAAATAATAAAATGATCAACCCGACATTTAAAGACTTCGTGAAATTAACCAAGCAAGGGAACGTGATTCCGGTTTACAAGGAAATCAGCGCCGACCTCGATACTCCGGTTTCTGCTTTTATGAAATTAAAAAAAAGCAGTTACTCTTTTTTGCTTGAATCAGTAGAAGGCCAGGAGAATATTGCCCGCTACTCTTTTCTTGGCAGCGGCAGTTCGTTTGTTTTTAAGAGTAAGGGGAATAAAGTTAGTTTTATTTATCCGGATAAAAACAAACTCGTTACCTTTACGCCGCAGGAATCACCCTTTGCCGAATTAAAAAAGATTATGCGGGGTTTTAAGAGTGTGCACGTAAAAGGCCTGCCGCGTTTTTGCGGAGGGTTAGTCGGGTATATGGGTTATGATTATGTGCGTTTTTTTGAAGATATCCCTGATAAAAATACCGATGACCTTAATTTGCCTGATGCAATTTTTATGCAGACAGATACGTTGTTAGTTTTTGACCATGTTAAACATACCATAAAGATCGTACGCAATGTTATCCTGCCAAAAAAGAATAAATTTACATTAAGCAGTCTTAAAAAAATTTATAACCAGGCAGTAACTGATATTCAAAAGATTAGCCTTGATTTTTCCTCTTCTTTTTGGGGGAAGAATATCGAGCCATTATTAAATCAGAAAATTGTGCCTGTATCCAATAATTCAAAAAAAGAATTTTGTGATAATGTGCTTAAAGCAAAAGAGTATATCAGGAAAGGGGATGTTATACAGGTAGTGCTTTCGCAGCGTTTTAGCCTTCCACTAGGTAAAAAAACTCCGCTTGATGTTTATCGCAGGCTGCGTATATTAAATCCTTCCCCGTATATGTTTTATCTTAATTTAAAAGATGTTACTTTGGTGGGATCTTCACCTGAAATTTTGGTGCGTTGTGAAGATGGATTGGTGCAGACTCGTCCTATTGCCGGAACGCGCCCGCGGGGAAAAACCGAAGAAGAAGATAATTTACTTGAAAAACAGCTGCGTGTAGATGCTAAAGAAAAAGCTGAACATTTGATGTTAGTTGATCTGGGAAGAAATGATCTAGGCAGGGTTTGCCGCAATAGCAGTGTAAAGGTAAGTGATTTTATGTCTGTTGAGCGTTATTCGCATGTGATGCATTTAGTTTCCAATGTAACCGGTAAGTTAAATAAAGGATTAGGTTCTTTTGAAGCGCTTTCTGCATGTTTTCCTGCCGGGACTGTTTCCGGAAGCCCTAAAATCCGGGCAATGGAGATTATTGATGAGCTGGAGAATCAGCGCCGGGGGCCGTATGCCGGTTGTGTCGGGTATTTTGATTTTTCCGGAAATATGGATACTTGTATTACTATACGCACGATCGTGATTAAAGATAAGACTGCCTATGTGCAGGCAGGAGCGGGGATTGTCGCGGATTCCCTCCCCGAAAGTGAATATCGGGAATCCCAAAATAAAGCCAAAGCATTGCTTGAAGCGATTGCTGGGTAAAATTAATTTGAATTAACACCCGGCGCAATCGGAATGTGCGCCGGTGTTGTTTAACCAACAAGAAGGGGGTCAGCATGGCAACACGTATTCGTTTAAGAAGGATCGGTAGCAATCCGAAAAAAAGGCCGCATTTTCATATCAGCGTTTTTAATGAGACGCGTAACAGGGACAGTTTATTTGTCGAAGATCTTGGTATCTATGAACCAGTAGGAAAAGGTGTCCAGGTAAAACTTAATAAAGAGCGTTATGATTATTGGGTTAAAAAAGGAGCAGCACCTACTGATACAGTTA
>CAKKSP010000004.1 GCA_919902045.1 Omnitrophica bacterium GWA2_41_15
TAAAAGGGTACGCGAGCTGGGTTTAGAACGTCGTGAGACAGTTCGGTCTCTATCTAATGCGGGCGTTACGATACTTGAAGAGAAGCTTTCTACAGTACGAGAGGACCTAGAAAGACGGACCTCTGGTGTTCCAGTTGTTCTGCCAAGAGCAAGGGCTGGGTAGCTATGTCCGGAAGGGATAAGCGCTGAAAGCATCTAAGTGCCAAGCCCATCTCAAGAATTGGTATCGCTTTCGTCGCAAGACGAATGTAGGTTGGTCGGAGACTACGACCTTGATAGGCGCAATGTGTAAGATCCGTAAGGATTTGAGCTAATGCGTACTAATAAACCAATAGGCTTTATCGTTATTACAATACTCTGTATAATTGTAGTAAAACCTTTATTTTGTAGTTGTTGTTATTAATTTTGGGGTATTCATACTGGAGGGGAAACACCCGTTCCCATTCCGAATACGGCAGTTAAGCCCTTCAAGGCCGATGGTAGTGTGTTCGTAAGGACATGTGAGAGTAGGTAGATGCCCCTTTAAATTAAAAAACCCATTATTCTTTTGAATAGTGGGTTTTTTAATGCCCAGTAAGGGCTAAGTTATCTTTAGAACTTCGTTTTAAAAGTATATGTTATCTGGCCGTTTTTATATTCCGGCTTACCTTTTAGCTTGAAAACTTTTACCGAAAACTTTTCGCTGACCTTTTTTTCAACTTCTTTAGCTTTAAAGTAGGGATAATAAATATCCAGTCCGAGAAGATCTTCCCATTTTTTTCTTAATATTTTTCTTTCTTCCTCTTCACTAATAGTCGCAGCATAAGCTTTTTTATTGATGAAATCCCAAAATTTGCTGGCTTTTTTGTCTTCTGAATTTTCATGGCGGTATAGATCAGCATGTATTGCGCTTAGATCCTTTTCCTGCTCAAGAAATTCTTTGTAGAAAATAACCCTTTCTTTATCGGTTATTTTCTTTTCTTGGGCATAAAGAAGTGTCGCTATCGGAGTTAATGCCAATAATAATATGAGTATTTTACATATAAGTCCACGCATATCAGCCTCCCAATTTAAGTATAACATTTCCTATTCCTTATTACCTGTTATTGTGATAATATAATGGCTTAAATTTGGTTTATAGTATTTATTATGAGGAGGAAACTATGTATAGAGATAAGATCAAGGTACTTGATTGCACCATTCGCGACGGAGGGTTGATCAATAATCACGATTTTGATTTACGTTTTGTGCGCCAGGTTTATAAGGCGCTTTCTGAGGCTGGGGTAGACTATATGGAGATCGGATACAAGAATTCCAAAAAGCTTTTTTCACCAAAAGAATACGGAATCTGGAAATTCTGTGACGAAGAGGATATAAAAAAAGTGGTCGATGGTATTGATTCAAAAACTAAAATATCGGTTATGGTTGACGTAGATAGAGTCGATCTGGAAGATATATTGCCTCGTAAGGACAGCCTTATATCTATGGTAAGAGTTGCAGCTTACGTTAAAGATATCGATAAAGCAATATTTATGGTTAATCACCTGGCAGACAAAGGTTATGAGACTACGGTTAATATTATGGCTATATCGCGGGCCCTTGATAATGAATTAACCGAGGCGCTCGAACAGCTAGAAAAAGAATGTAAGGCTGATGTAATTTATATAGTTGATAGTTTTGGCGCCTTGTATCAGGAGACAACCGAATTTCTTATAAAGAAAGCTAAATCTATTATCAAAACAAAAGAAATTGGGATCCATGCGCACAATAATCAACAGTTAGCTTTCGGTAATACCATTGAGGCGATCATTCATAATGCCAATTATGTGGATGCCACGGTTTATGGTTTAGGAAGAGCTGCGGGTAATTGTCCTCTGGAGCTTGTGCTGGGGTTTTTAAAAAATCCTAAATATGATATTCGTCCAGTGCTTGATCTGATTTCTAAAGAATTTATTCCCTTACGCGAAAAAATGGAGTGGGGCTATATCATCCCCTATGCCATTACCGGAATTTTAGATGAGCATCCGCGCGCAGCCATTGCTTTACGTAGTAGCGCAAATAAAGAAAATTACCGGGAGTTTTATGAGAGCCTGGTAAGTGAAGTAGAGGAATAAAGTGGATATTAAAAGGTTTAAAAATAAGCCCTTAATGGGGATCGTGCGCGGTATAGATAAAGAAATAGTAGAGCCGTTTATTGAAGCAGTAATATTAGCTGGGCTTGAAACTTTAGAAATTACCATGAATACTGCGGGGGCTCCCGAGATAATCCGTAAGGCAAAGAAAATTTCAAAAAATCGCCTTATGTTGGGAGCTGGCACGGTACTTAATAAAAAAGATTTAAAGCAAGCTTTATCAGCCGGTGCCACTTTTATTGTAACTCCTGTTTTAGTTAAAGATGTCGTTAAATATTGTGTTAAGAATAATATTCCGGTTTTTCCCGGGGCGCTTACTCCGTCTGAGATTTACGAGGCTTGGCAAGAGGGGGCAACTATGGTGAAGGTCTTTCCGGCTAAATGTTTTGGCCCGGAATATTTCCGCGAGGTCAAAGGCCCGTTTAAAGAAATTGAGCTCTTGGCTTGCGCTGGAGTTACTTCCATTAATATGCGCGAATATTTTAATTGCGGAGCAACTGCGGTTGCTATTGGAACATCCGTCTTTAAAAAATATTGGTTAGAGCAGGGAAGATTTAATGATGTTTGTTCTTCTTTAAAAACATATCTTGAGCAACTATCAAACCGCCTAGATTAAGAAACAACCTACGCGGTTGACGCAGGTAAATTTGTCTTGATTTTTTTTCTAAAGAAATAGATAATAATATATATGAAATACTTAAATTTTATTCTTACAGTGATTGCGGTTTTTTTAGTTTCGATATCATTACATCTATGGTTTCTTAAGATTTCTATCGAGCGCCTTGATGAAACAAACCGCTTAGTGCTTAGTGCGCAGGAGTCGTTTATTCAATCAAGTAACCGGCTTGAACAGGGAATGATTACGCTTGGCAAACAGATCCAGGATATAAAAGAAAAGATGTTTCGTTAGTCTAAAAACTGTAAAAAACTGCCGCAGGGATTGCTCCTGCGGCAGATTTTATAAGGAAAGGGGGAAGACATGATTAAAAGATTGTTTGGAATTATTTTATTATTATCATTATTTGGTATAACTATGCTTTTTGCAGAAGGGAGCAAAAATATGGTAGTTTTAGAGACAACGCAGGGTGTGATAGAGTTGCAGCTTATGCCCCAGATTGCGCCTAAGGCTTGTGAAAATTTTACTAAGCTTGTGGAAAAAGGATATTATAACGGAATCATATTTCATCGCGTAATTAAGGATTTTATGATACAAGGAGGAGATCCTACTGGTACAGGTATGGGGGGCGAGTCTGTATGGGGAGAGCCTTTTGAAGATGAAGTTACTCCTGATATAAAATTTGACCGTCCAGGATTATTTGCCATGGCTAATGCCGGCCCAAGCACAAATGGGAGCCAGTTTTTTATTACCACTATTGCTACTCCTTGGCTAAATATGCGACATACTATTTTTGGAGAGGTAACAAAAGGAATGGATATAGTTAAAAAGATCGAATTAGTCCCTGTAGGTGCTGGTGATAAGCCGGTACAAGAACAGAAGATCATTAAGGCGTATTTAAAGTAGTGTAAGTGACCACGTGACCAGTGACAAGGTGGCAAGTAGTTAAAGATTTGTTATTTGATTTTAACTTGCAACTTGGTAACTTGTTGCTACCGGTCGCCTGGTAACTTGTCACTGGCAACTATCTATGAAATACACAAAAGGTACGCTTGGCAGAGTATTTGTCCTGAAGTTCGATAATAAAGACGACTTTAGGCAAGAGCTTTCGCGGTTTGCTTTAAAAGAAAAAGTTAAAACTGCGGCAATGGTTTTTATTGGCGCGTTAAATGACGGACAGCTTGTAACCGGACCGAAAAAGCCGGCTATCCCGCCTATCCCTAATAAAGTTAAATTTAAAGATGGTTGGGAAGTGATGGGGATAGGAACTATCTTTTCCAATCCAAAAGGCCCGCAAATACATATTCATAGTAGCATGGGGAAAAAACTTAAAGTTCTTACAGGTTGTGTGCGTGAAAGCTCGCATGTATTTTTAGTGATTGAGGCAGTTGTTTTTGAGCTTAAAGGAGTGCAGGCTGTAAAAGACATCGATCCTAAAACAGGGTTAAACCTGCTGAAGATTATTGGAGGAACTCTTGCATAAAGAAATAAATTTTGATTTCAACAATATGATGAGCTCAAGTATTGGTAGTGAGCACGGCGTTTTGGGTTCTGACTTAGATGAAATCAAAGGCGTCTTGAACAATGCGCATGAACATCTTTATGCGGTTATTAAAGATGAGCGTATTCGTATAAAACAAGGCTTAGAGTGGACGCAACTGCCTTATCAGGATAAAAAATTAATCAAAGAAATTAAGACTCTTGGCAGTCAGATCCGCAATAAATATGAGAATGTGATGTTTTTGGGAATAGGTGGTTCTTATCTGGGGCTAAAAGCTGCGCAAGATGCGTTTTGTCCGCCATATTACAACGAATTTTCTTCGTTACGTAAAGATAAGCCGCGGATTTATTTTGAAGGTAATAACCTTGATCCGGACACCCTTAGCGTGCTATTAAAGCAACTTAATCCTAAGAAAACTTTTGTTGTGGTAATTTCAAAATCAGGTGAAACTACAGAAACCAAAGCTGTTTTTATGGCAATTGAGAAGTGGCTTAAGAATGTAATCGGCAAAAATTATGCCAAACAGGTTATTGCTATAACCGACCCTGAATCTGGGAGTTTACGTAAAAAAGTAAACAAACAACAACTTGTCTCAAAGCTTTTTTTTAGAAATCTGCCTTTATTAAAAGGAGTCGGCGGAAGATTTTCAGAATTTAATATGGGGTTATTGCATTTGGCGGTAATCGGTGTTGATATCGATGAAGTTCTCAAAGGTGCAGGAGAGATGGCAGAAAGATGTGCGTCTTGTGAAATTTTAAAAAATCCAGCCTATCTTTATGCGGCATTGCACTATATCCTTTATAAAAAGAAAGAGAAGTCTATAGCGGTAATGATGCCTTTTTCTGAAACGCTTAAGTCAACTGCTGATTGGTATGTTCAACTTTTAGCTGAAAGTCTTGGTAAAAAATATGCAAGAAAGATCCAAGTTAGCGGCGGGTTAGAAACATGGCAAATGGACTTGGATAAGATTGTTAATGTCGGTAGGACGCCTGTTTCTTGTCGCGGAACTAATGACCTGCATTCTATCCAGCAAAATAATATTGAAGGCCGTAATGACAAGGTGGTTACTTTTATTAAGGTTGAAAAATTTAAAAACGAAATTAAAGTTCCTGTTGGCGATGAAATTATTTCCGGGAGAAAATTTTCTGAATTGATTGCGCTTGCTCAGGAAGCTACGGTTTGGGCATTAGCGCAAGAAGCAAGGCCGAGCTGTACTATTACATTGCCTGAAGTTTCTCCGTATTATTGGGGAGGGCTTTTGTTTTTTCTTCAAATGGCTACTGCTTTTGAAGGTGAGCTTCTTGGGGTTAATGCTTTTGACCAGCCGGGGGTAGAAGGATATAAAAACTATATGTATTATAAACTTGGTAAAACCGGGATTTCTGCTGATATTTCAGAGAATATAAAGAAACATCCATTAGTCAAAGATAATAAATTTATCCTGTAAAAAACTAGGGGACGCTTCTGTAGTTTTTACCATGTAACTGTAGAAAAACTACAGAAGCGTCCCCTAGTTTCTAGTTTCCTATGTTAAATATCGGTAGCCTCAAGCTTCACTCCCGCCTAATACTTGCACCTCTTGCAGGGATTACAGATTTACCTTTCCGTTTACTTAATCGCGAATTTGGCTATGAGCTTACTTTTGTAGAGATGATCAATTGCCGCTCACTTAGCCATAAAAGCCGTAAGACCAAGCAGATGCTCCATGGTGATCCTAAAGACAGGCCGCTTGGCGTTCAATTATTAGGATGCGAGCCCAAGTATATTATGACAGCCCTGGATGTGCTTAAAAAATATCAATTTGATATCCTTGATTTTAATGCCGCTTGTCCGGAAAAGAAAGTCACTAAGAGGGGGGAAGGTGCAAGTTTACTTAAAGACCCCAAGAAACTAAATCTTTTACTTAAGATATTGGTTAAAAATTCTGAAGTTCCTGTTACTGTAAAAATCCGCGCGGGATGGGACGGGGATTCTTTAAATGCTAAAGAGGTAGCCTTGTATGCTCAAGATGCCGGCATTAAGGCGTTATTTATCCATGGAAGGACGAAGGAACAAGGTTATAGCGGCACAGTAAACTATCAGGTAATTAGCCAAGTCAAAAAGGCTCTGGATATACCGGTTATTGCAAGTGGTGATATATTAAGCCCAGAGTTAGCTAAAAAAATGTTTGATGAAACAAATTGTGATGGGCTGCTTGTTGCAAGAGGATCTTTAGGTAATCCATGGGCTTATAGACAAATACTTGGGTTTTTAGATACGGGTGAGTTAATTGCAAAACCAGGACATGATGAGATTGTCAGAGTTATGAAATTGCACCTTAGATATTTAATTGATTTTTACGAAGAAAAAATGGCGGTAATTATTTTTCGTAAATTCTTTGCCTGGTATACGAAGGGATTTCGCCATGTCAGGCCGTTAAGAGAAAAAGCTTGTCAGGCCAAGACTGCAGAAGAGATGGAGAGGATGATCGGAATGTGCATCGGTGTGCCGCTTGCTGCGGCAACAAAAAACCCCGAACAACTTTTCGGGGATTTTGTAGGTGATAGGCCTGTCTAGCTTCCGCTATCTTGCCGTTCTCCTTGCCCACAGGGGCAATGCCGGCGTACTGCTTATTCACGCCGGGTGTTTGTTGTTAAATCCTACATCTCTTGTAATTTAAAGTATGACATAACAATTGTAAGATTTCAAGGTTTCTAGAGAAAAAAAGAAAGCCTTTGCTTTATGAGTAAGAATTTAATCATCCCGTTAGTTAGTATTGCTGGTATTGGCCCTAAGCGGGCCAAAGCTTTTGCAAAACGAGGCATTAAAACCATTGAAGACCTGTGTTATTATTTTCCCAGGCGTTATGAAGATAGGCGAAAGCTTATAAAAATTTCACAATTAATCGAAGGAGAAATCCAGACTGTAAGAGGTACTGTGCTCGCTGTAGGCCAGCGGCGTTCTTTTAAGCGTTGGCTTACGATTACAGAGGTAGCAGTAGGTGATGCAAGCGGAAAGATATTTTGTGTCTGGTTTAGCCAGCCTTATCTGAAAAATTATTTTAAACCGGGTAAAGAAATTATACTTTATGGTAGGGTAGAGCGTTATGGAAAACGCCTGCAGCTTAATGCGCCTGAATTTGAATTTATTGAAGATGAAGTTAAAGACCTGACCAGGATTATTCCGATATATCCGGCTGTCGAAGGAACAAGCCAGCGCTATCTTAGGCGTTTAATAGAAGATGTTTTAGATGAATACCTTCCATCTTTGCATGAAATCCTCCCTTACAATATCCGCACACGCCACAATTTGTTTAATCTTGCAAAATCCCTGCGCGTAATCCATTTTCCTGGTGATGAAAATGAGCAAAAAGAGGCGTATCGGCGGCTATCTTTTGAAGAATTCTTTATTTTTCAGATCCCGATTTTATTACGTAAATTAAGGTACGCCAGTCAGCCAGGGATTACACATCAAAGCCAGGGAAAATTAGCTTCTTTGATCCAGGAGTCGCTTCCTTTCAGGCTTACTTCCGCTCAATTAAGAGTATGGGAAGAAATTAAGCTTGATCTGGCCAGCTCTAAACCAATGCATCGTTTAATTCAGGGCGATGTCGGTTCCGGTAAAACAATCGTTGCATTTTTAGCAGGATTTTTTGCTTTAGAAGGAGGGCATCAGGTTGCTTTTATGGTGCCCACGGATATATTGGCGAGGCAACATTATGAGAATATCAGGGGTCAGGAAAAAATAAAAATTTCTCTATTAACAAGCAGTTTGGATAAGAAAGAAAAAACAAAGATTTATAAGGAAATAAAAGAAGGAAAAATCGATTTGATTATTGGAACGCATGCTTTGTTAGAAGAAGGCGTGAAATTTAAAAATCTGGGTTTAGTAGTGATTGATGAGCAGCATAAGTTCGGGGTAAGCCAGCGGGCATTGCTTCCGCAAAAAGGAAATAGCCCGGATATTCTGATCATGACCGCTACTCCGATCCCCAGAACTTTGGCGATTACCCTTTATGGAGATTTAGATATTTCTATAATTGACGAGCTTCCTCCCGGCAGGAAGCCGATTAAAACCTTATGGTTAGAACTAAAAGAGCGCAAGATCGCATATGATTTATGCCTCGAGCAATTGAAATCTGGCTGCCAGGCTTATATTGTTTATCCTGTAATCGAGGATTCTTATATTTTAGATATAGCAGGCGCAAAAAAAATGTATGCTCAGTTAAAAGAGGGGATATTCAGAGGTGTAAATATTGGGCTCATTCATGGGAGGATGAAGCAGAAAGAACAGGAAGAAGTTATGCAAGATTTTAAAGAGAAGAAATTATCTGTTCTGGTTTCTACTACAATTGTTGAGGTTGGCCTTGATATTCCTACTGCTACCTGTATGATTATAGAGCATGCAGAAAGATTTGGCCTTGCACAATTACATCAGTTGCGCGGTAGAGTGGGCAGAGGAGAGGCAGAATCATTCTGCGTTTTGCTAAGTGATGCCTATACTATGGAGGCTCAGGCGCGCATGACTGCAATGAAAAATTTTAGCGATGGTTTTAAAATTGCCGAAGAAGATTTGCGTATTCGCGGGCCGGGTGAATTTTTCGGAGAGCGCCAGCATGGTTTGAGTGAACTAAGAATAGCTAACCCCCTTACTCAGCTTCATTTGTTGAAAGCAGCGAGAGAAGAAGCAAAACAATTGCTTAAAGCCGATCCTAATTTAGAGGAGAGCGCACATCTTCCTTTAAGAGAAAAACTCTTGCAAAGGTTTCCGGAATATGAGAAATTAACAATCGTAGGATAAGTATGCGTATAACTACAGGTAAATATAAAGGAAGAATTCTCAATATACCTAAGGGCATTAGGCCTACCCAGGAGAAGGTTCGTAAAGCTTTTTTTGATATTCTTGGGGATATCGAAGGAAAGTCATTTTTAGAGCTTTTTGCCGGTTCTGGCGCAGTGGGCTTAGAGGCGCTTTCCCGCGGAGTCAATGACCTGGCTTTAGTAGAATATGACCGGCAATGCCAGATTGCTATTCAAAAAAATATCGATTCGCTTAAAGTAAAAACATGCACCCTTTTCCCTCGTGGTGTAAAAGATGCTTTAGAGCAGTTAACGGCACAAAAAAGGAAATTTGACGTTATATTTCTTGACCCTCCTTACTACGCTGAAGAGGCAAAAAAAACCTTGCAACTGCTTTCTGCTTGTGATATATTATCGCCCAATGGTTTAATTGTAGTGCAGCATTTTAAAAAAGATAGTCTCCCAGAGTCCTTGGGAGATTTAATGCTATTTAGGCAGTCAAAATACGGTGATACTTTGCTTTCGTTTTATCGTAATAAGATAAAAAAATCAGTAATTTAATTAACGCAACCTGTTGATTTAAATAAAGTAAGAAATATGTGCAAACCAGCTATCTATCCAGGAACATTTGATCCAGTTACTTTCGGCCATATTGATCTTATTCGGCGTTCCCTTGAGATTTTTCCCGAGATTATTGTGGCAGTGGCAGAAAATGCCCACAAAAAACCGCTTTTTACTCTTGAAGAAAGAGTTAAGTTGCTTAAGAAAGCAGTGGAGGGGATGGAAGGTGTGAGTGTCGAATCCTTTAAGGGGCTGGTGGTAGATTTTGCGCATAAAAAACACCTGAAAGTACTTATTCGTGGAGTAAGGATGTTTTCTGATTTCGAGTATGAGTTACAGATGGCACTTACTAATCGTAAACTTGCCGCTGATATTGAAACAGTTTATCTGATGCCTCAGGAGGGATATAGTTATCTTTCTTCGCGGCTTTTAAAAGAGGCTGCTTCCTTGGGAGCTGATTTGACAAGTTTTGTGCCGGATTTTGTGGCAAAGCCATTAATCGAAAAACTAAAAAGATAATTTTATGAAAATAGATATAAAACAAATCTCTGGTGAAAAGCTGGAGTTTGAAGAGGAAATTCAGCCTGTAGATATGGATTTACTTGAATTAGGCGAAGGCCATGTAACTTTTTTGCGCCCGATTTCGACAAAAGCAACGGTTATTATGGCAAGCTGTGCGGCGTTGGTTAACTTGCAGTTAGAAACGTCTCTATATTTACATTGCAGCCGCTGTTTAGCGGAATTTGAGTTCCCTTATTCTAAGAAATTTCAGTTGGTTTATCCTATAGAAAAAGATTCTCTTTTTATTGATGTTAACCCTGATATCCGCCAGGAGATTATTTTAGATTATCCTATTAAGCCATTATGTAGCCAGGGGTGTAAGGGTTTATGTGCAGCTTGTGGTTGTAATCTTAATATTAACGAGTGTATTTGTAAATAATTAAGTAATAACGAAAGGAGCACGTCATGGCATTACCAAAACGAAGGCATTCTAAAGCTCGCGGTAAAAAACGCCGCACACATTGGAAAGTAAAAGCTGTTGGCCTTTCTCCTTGCCCGCAATGCAAGGAGCCAAAAATTCCGCATTGTATCTGTAAAGTTTGCGGTTATTATGACGGCCGTCAGGTTATTGAGATAAAAGTTAAAGCAAAGAAAAAAAAGGAGTAGACTATAGTCAATAGACTATGGACTATAGACCATAATGAAAATAATCGTAGACGCAATGGGAGGAGATCATGCTCCCGATGTGGTTGTGGAAGGCGCTATAAAAGCTGTTAAAGAATGCGTTTCTACCGAAGTGGTATTAGTAGGAGATGAAAGTTCTGTCAATAAACTGCTTAGTAAACATGGTTATCATGGCAAAGGTATTTCTGTAAGCCACGCTCCAGAAGTTGTCGGGATGTCAGAATCTCCGGTAACAAGTTTTCGCAAAAAAAAGCAGTCTTCTATAGCCTTAGGTTTAAATCTTGTAAAAGAAGGTAAAGGAGAAGCGTTTTTTAGCGCCGGTAATACCGGAGCAGTTGTTTGTAACGCTACTCTTACTCTTGGGATGTTGCCTGGTATTGAACGGCCGGGAATTGCAGTTGTAATTCCGACGTTAAAAGGGCCGGCGTTGCTTATTGATGTAGGAGCAAATATCGACCCTAAGCCGCAACAACTTCTGCAATACGGTATAATGGCAGAAATTTACAGCCGGAAGATCCTGGGGAAGAATAAACCTTCGGTTGGTTTACTTAATGTCGGGGAAGAAGAAACTAAAGGCACCGGTTTTATAAAGGAAACTTTTGAACTTCTGTCTCAGAGCTATCTTAATTTTGTTGGAAATGTCGAAGGTAAGGGGATATTCTCTGGTGAATGTGATGTTATTATCACCGATGGTTTTGTTGGTAATGTTGTGCTTAAAACTTCTGAATCTTTAGCAGAGGCAATGCTGATTTTTTTAAAACGGCATTTACTGCAAAATTCATTGGGTAAATTTGGATTATTATTTTTAAAGGGAAATCTTAAACGTTTTAAACGGGATATGGATTATTCCGAATACGGAGGAGCCCCTCTTTTAGGCGTAAACGGAGTAGTAATTATCGGACATGGTCGTTCTAACGCCCACGCTATTAAAAACGCAATACGCGTAGCCAGAGAAGAAGTTGAACGTAAGTTTAATGAAGAGATTACGGAGACTATCGCCGGAAAATAAAATTTAAGATATGGATAAAACTTTTAGAACTTAGAACCGAAAATATATGAAACATATAGGAATTATTGGAGTTGGAGAGTATCTTCCGGAAAAACGTTTAACTAACGCTGATCTTGAGAAGACAATTGATACATCTGATGAATGGATTACTACTCGTACTGGAATAAAAGAAAGGCGCTTGGCGGCAAAGGCAGAAGCGGTTTCGGATTTAGGTTATAAAGCAGCCTTAGAAGCGATCAAGAGTGCTAAATTAAAACCCCAGGATATTGAGTTAATCATTACTGCTACAATTACCCCGGATATGTCGTTTCCATCTACTGCCTGTTTTATCCAGTCAAATTTGGGAGCTAAGCAAGCCGTTGCCTTTGATATTTCAGCAGCCTGTTCCGGATTTATTTATGGTTTGGTATTAGCGCAGCAGTTCCTCGCCCGTGGCGTATATAAAAATGCCCTGGTAATCGGCGCAGAAAAGCTTTCTGCCGTAACTGATTGGAATGATAGAAACACTTGTGTTTTATTTGGTGATGGCGCAGGAGCCGCAGTGCTTGCGCCTGTAAGTAGCGGTGGGATACTTTCTAGTTACCTGGGTAGCGATGGTTCTTATACCGATTTATTGATGTTGCCGGGAGGAGGTTCGCGTAACCCCGCAAGCAGCCATACTATAGAAAAGCGCATGCATTATATGAAAATGCAAGGTAATGAGCTTTTTAAGCTAGCAGTGAATTTAATGAGCCATGCCGCAGAAGTTGCGATTGAGCGCGCAGGATTAAAACCTCAGGATATATCTTTATTGGTTCCCCATCAGGCAAATACTAGGATTATTATGGCAGTGGCTAAAAAACTTCACTTTCCTGCAGATAAGATTTTTATTAATATACAAAAATACGGTAATATGTCTTCTGCTTCTGCCGCTACTGCTTTGTGCGAAGCGGTTAAAGAAGGCAGGGTCAAAAAAGGCGATATTATTCTGCTAGATGCTTTTGGAGCTGGCTTAACTTGGGGAGCTTGCGTAATAAAATGGTAGGATATTTATTCGCTGGGCAAGGTGCGCAATATGTGGGAATGGGGGAAGATTTATATCAGTCGTTTCCTGAAAGTAAGCAGATTTTTGATTCTGCAGATAAGGTTTTAGGATTTTCCGTATCTAAGCTTTGTTTTAAAGGGCCGCAAGAAGAGTTAAAACGTACAGTTAATTGTCAGCCTGCGATTCTTACGATGAGTATAGCGGCGTGGAAAGCTTTTAGAAAAGTGACAAGTGGCAAGTTACAAGTTACAAGTTATACGGCAGGGCTGAGTTTGGGAGAATATAGCGCTTTAGTTGCAGCAGAAGCAATTAGTTTTGAGGATGCTGTATATTTAGTAAGGAGTAGAGGCCAGTTTATGGAAGAAGAGGCCGGTCGTAAACCAGGTAAAATGCTTTCCATTGTTGGGTTGGATTTAGAAGTAGTAAAAAATATTTGCAAGGACGCTGGCGTTGAAATCGCTAATCTTAATTGTCCGGGACAAACTGTGGTTTCCGGCGCTTCTTTTTCTATAGATACTGCGCAAAAACTTGCCAAAGAGCGCGGAGCAAAGCTTGCGGTGAACTTAGAGGTAAGCGGAGCGTTCCATTCTTCATTTATGCAAGGTGCAGGTGTTAAACTTGCAAGGGAACTTGAAAAAATAAGAATTCTTACTCCTAAAATTCCTGTGATAAGTAATGTAACCGGGCGCGTTATGTCTAGCCCGGAAGAAATAAAGCAAAATCTGATTAAACAGGTTTCATCAAGTGTGCTTTGGGAAGATAGTATGCGTTTTGTTCATGGGCAAGGGGTTAAAAAATTTTATGAATTTGGCCCGGGAAAAGTCCTTAAAGGACTGATGCGGCGTATTGATTCTACTGTTGAAGTAATTAATATAGAGAAGAAGGAAGATATTTTTGGAGGCCAAAATGCAACTTAAAGGTAAAGTAGCATTAATCACCGGAGGAGCAAAAGGTATAGGCAGGGAGATTGCGCTGTTATTTGCTAAAGAAGGGGCTGATATTGTGGTGTGGGATGTAAACTTGATTGCTGCACAGCAAACAGCCTCGGAAATTGAAGGTTTAGGAGTAAAAGCAATTGCCGCACAAATAGATGTGACTTCTTTTGCAAATGTAGAAGAAGGCTTAAATAAAATTCTTGACAAATTTATAAAGGTTGATATATTAGTTAACAATGCTGGAATTACGCGTGACAATTTATTGCTTCGGATGAGTGAAGCAGACTGGGACGCGGTGCTCAGCGTAAATTTAAAAGGCGCGTTTAATTGTATTAAAGCTCTAGCGCGTTCGATGATAAAGCAGCGTAGTGGTAAGATCGTAAATATTGCATCGATCATTGGCATTATGGGAAACGCTGGCCAGGCTAATTATGCTGCATCCAAGGCCGGATTAATCGCCCTAACTAAGAGTACGGCAAAAGAGTTGGCTTCAAGAAATGTAAATGTAAACGCCGTGGCTCCCGGATTTATCCAGACTGACATGACCGCAAAACTTTCGGATAATGTCAAGCAGGAGATGTTAAAAGCCATACCGCTTGGTAAACTGGGTAATCCTATAGATGTAGCTAAGGCGTGTCTGTTCCTGGTGTCAGAAAGTTCTGAGTATATTACTGGACAGGTAATTGTAGTTGACGGCGGGATGGTCATGGCGTAATAGTAAAAATTAAGTTTTGAAATAGATACACCCGGCGCAATCGGAATGTGCGCCGGTGTTGTCTAACTGACAAGGAGGAATAAACATGGCGGTTCAGGAAAAAGTAAAGAATATAATTGCAGAGCAGTTAGGAGTAAAACAGGAAGAGGTTACACCAGAAGCGTCTTTTATCGATGATTTGGGAGCTGATTCTCTTGATACTGTTGAGTTAGTTATGGCTTTAGAAGAGGAATTCGGAGTTGAGATTCCTGATGAGGATGCAGAAAAAATCACTACTGTCGGAGACGCGATAAAATATATCGAAGATAAAGCCGGTAATAAATAGAACTATTGTGGTAAGTACTTTTTAAAAAATATATACCCCGCCTGATAAAAATAGAAAAGGCGGGGTAAATTTTAATAACTATGCAAAATAGAGTTGTAGTTACTGGATTAGGGGTAATTTCTCCTGTTGGTAATAATGTTGCCGATTTTTGGCACTCATTAAAAAACGGGATTAGTGGTATTGATAAGCTTGTTACTTTTGATGTTTCTAAATTTGATTCACGTATTGCAGGGGAAATAAAAAATTTTGATTCTACCGCTTTCGGAATGTCGTCTAAGGATACGAAGCGGATGGAAAAGTTTGTGCAATATGCAGTGGCAAGTTCAAAACAGGCAGTTGATGATAGTGGCCTTGACCTGAAAAAAGAGGATTCCACGCGTATTGGAGTAGTAATCGGCTCAGGTATCGGCAGTTTACATATTGTAGAACAGGAGTATAAACAATATTTAGAAAAAGGCCCTTCCAGAATTTCGCCGTTTCTTATTCCGATGTTGATTGTAAATGAAGCGGCCGGCCAAGTTGCTATATGGTTTGGTTTAAAAGGCCCTAATTCTTGCGTGGCAACTGCTTGTGCTTCCGGAAGCCATGCTATCGGAGATGCTTTTAAAATTTTAGAGCGCGGAGATGCGGATATTATGGTCTGTGGAGGTACAGAAAGCAGCATCACACATCTTGGGGTCGGAGGTTTCTGCGCATTAAAAGCGCTTTCTATTCGTAATGATAATCCTAAAGCAGCGTCACGTCCTTTTGATCTTGAACGCGATGGGTTTGTTATGTCAGAAGGCGCAGGTATGGTAGTGCTTGAGACTCTCGAACATGCTAAAAAACGTTCTGCGCGTATTTATGGTGAAATTTGCGGCTATGGTATGACTTGCGATGCTTATCATATTACTGCTCCGGATCCGGAAGGGGATGGTGCGGCAAGAGCCATGCTTATGGCACTTATCGACGCAGGAATAAAACCAGAGCAGGTAGATTATATTAATGCTCATGGAACTTCTACAAAACTTAATGATAAATTAGAAACAATGGCGATAAAAAAAGCATTAGGCTCGCATGCTTCTAAGGTGATGATATCTTCTACCAAATCTGTTACCGGGCATCTCTTAGGTGCGGCCGGAGGAGTTGAATTTATTGCTTGTTGTCTTGCGCTTAAAGATAATGTAATTCCTCCGACGATTAATTATGAGCACAAAGACCCCGAATGCGACCTCGATTATGTCCCCAATATCGCCCGCAAAAAAGAAGTGAACGTCTGCTTATCTAATTCATTAGGGTTTGGTGGGCACAACGCGACGCTTGCTGTGAGGAAATTTAAAGGTTAGCGGATAGCGTAGAGCGGATAGCGTTTACAAAAACTATCCGCTAAACGCTAAGCGCTAAACGCTAATTATGAATCAAACAATAGCTGAAAAGATACTAGCCGCGCATTGCGGCAGGAAAGAAGTTAAGCCTGGTGAGTATATTGAGGCTAATGTTGATATTGGCTTAGGTAATGATATTACAGCGCCCTTAGCGATATCAGAATTTAAAAAAACCGGCATTCTCCATGTATTTAATCCTAAAAAAATAGTGTTAGTTCCTGATCATTTTGCTCCGGCAAAAGATGCACGAAGTGCCAATCAATGCAAGGTGCTGGCAAATTTTGCTAAAGAGCAGGGGATAAAAAATTATTTTGAAATAGGTTGCATGGGAATTGAGCATGCGTTATTGCCTGAAAAGGGGATTGTCGGCCCGGGGCAGTTAATTATTGGAGCTGATTCTCATACTTGCACTTACGGAGCACTTGGCGCTTATGCTACCGGAGTAGGTTCAACGGACCTGGCGCGTTTTTTTATCGACGGAAAATGCTGGTTTAAGGTTCCGGCTTCAATTAAGTTTATTTATAATGGAAAACTCCCTAAATGGGTAAGCGGTAAAGACCTTATTCTTTTTACAATCGGCCAGATCGGTGTAGACGGCGCTTTATATAAAGCCATGGAATTTACCGGCCCTGTGATTGAGAAGCTTGATATGGATAGCCGTTTTTCAATGTCTAATATGGCGATTGAGGCAGGAGGCAGGGCAGGGATTATTTCTCCAGATAAAATTACATTGGATTATGTCACAAGTAAAAAATACCTATCTAAAATAAAAGTTTTAAAATCAGATAACGATGCAGCTTACGAAAAGATCTACGAATGGGACGTAAGTAAGCTCAAGCCGCAAGTGGCTTGTCCGCATTTACCCAGCAACACAAAGCCCGCATCGGAATTAGGTAAAATTAAGCTTGATCAGGTAGTGATTGGCTCTTGCACCAACGGACGAATTTCTGATTTACGCCTGGCAGCTAAGATTTTAAAAGGCAAGAAGATCAAACCGGGTTTACGATTAATTATTATTCCTGCAACTCAAAAGATCTATCTTGAAGCGATAAAAGAGGGGTTAGTTGAAATTTTTGTCAATGCAGGAGGGGTCTTTTCTACTCCGACCTGTGGGCCGTGTTTAGGGGGCCATGGGGGGATTTTAACCGAAGGAGAACGGTGTTTGGCTACCACAAACCGTAACTTTGTCGGCCGCATGGGCAGCCCTAAATCCGAAGTTTATTTATCCAATCCTGCGGTTGCTGCGGCAAGTGCGATTAAAGGAAGAATTACAGATCCTGGAATGCTATGATACTAAAAGGAAAAATACATAAATTTGGCGACGATATTAACACCGATGATATAATTGCTGCAAAATATCTGGTAACTACTGACGCTAAAGAGCTCGGCAGCCACTGTATGGAAAATATTTCTCCTGATTTCATAAAGCAGGTTAAGCCGGGCGATATTATTGTGGCAGGGAAAAATTTCGGCTGTGGTTCATCACGCGAGCACGCACCTCTTGCTTTTAAAGGATGTGGAGTATCTGCAGTGCTTGCTAAGAGTTTTGCCGGGATATTTTTTAGAAACGCGATTAATATAGGATTGCCCTTTTTAGAGATTGAAGAAGTTAGTGTTTTTAATTCCGGTGATGAGGTTGAGATCGATCTAGGTTTAGGGTTGGTTAAAAATATTACTCAAGGTATAGAGTTTAAAACGCAAGCTTTTCCGGAATTTTTGCAGCAGATTGTTCATGAAGGAGGATTGATTAATTATGTCTCAAGAAAGAAAATATAAAATAGCAGTAATCCCCGGAGACGGGACAGGCCCGGAAGTTGTCAGAGAAGGCCTGAAAGTTATGGAAGCTGCTTCAGGAAAATTCGGGTTCTCTTACGAAAGCAAGCACTTTGATTTTAGCGGCCAGCGTTATTTAAAAACCGGAAAACTTGTTGATGATAACGACGTTGCCGAATTAAAAAAATATAATGCAATTTATCTGGGAGCAGTAGGAGATCCGGATGTAAAACCCGGGATTATCGAAACAGGAGTATTGCTAAAATTAAGGTTTGCTCTTGATCAATATATTAATCTTCGTCCGGTAAAACTTTATAATGCCGATTATTGTCCTTTAAAAGATAAAAAGCCGGAAGATATTGATTTTGTGGTAGTGCGTGAAAATTCCGAAGGCTTATATAAAGGAATGGGTGAGTTTAAGGATAAAGGCACAGCTAACGAAGTAGCGATACAGATTTCCTATAATACGCGTAAAGGTGTTGAGCGTTGCCTGCGTTATGCTTTTGAATATTGCCGTAAACGCAATAAGAGAAAGAAGCTTACGCTTTGCGGGAAAACTAATGTACTTACTTATGCCTGGGATCTTTGGCAGCGTACGTTTAATGAATTAGTAAAAGAGTATACCGATATTACTACTGATTATGCGCACGTTGATGCGACTACAATGTGGTTTGTAAAAAATCCGGAATGGTTTGACGTGATTGTTACGGATAATATGTTTGGTGATATCATTACGGATTTGGGTGCGATGATTCAGGGCGGAATGGGGATAGCTGCCGGAGGAAATATTAACCCGCAAGGGGTTTCGATGTTTGAGCCGATCGGTGGATCCGCTCCTAAATATACCGGAAAAAACGTGATCAATCCTTTAGCAGCAATTTGCGCTGCTGGAATGATGCTTGAAAGTTTAGGGGAAGCTAAAGCTGCGGATGCAATTGAAAAAGCAGTAATTAAGATCGTATCAAGCAAGTTAAAATCTCTGGCTGCCGGGAAGATGGGTTATTCGACGCAGGAGATTGGGGATTTGGTAGTTAAGAATTTATAATTGGAGATAGCATGATCAAAAAATCTAAATACAATGTCGCAGTAGTTGGCGTAGGAGTAGTAGGGATTGAGATGTTGAGGGTTTTAAGGCAGCGGAATTTTCCTGTAGGAGATTTGAAGGTATTTGCGCGTTCAGCTAGAGAAATTGAAGCTGATGGCCAGAAATATCAGGTAGAGGCAATTACCCCTGAAGGATTTACAGGAATTGACATAGCTTTGTTTGCAGGGACTGAAGGAGAAAAAGGTGCGGCGGTTGCCTATGCAGCTGAAGCTGTAAAGCGGGGAGCCGTAGTTATTGATAACGGCGCAGATTTCCGTATGGATCCTAAGGTTCCTTTAGTTGTTCCTGAGGTAAACGGAAAAGATGCATTAAAACATAAGGGGATTATCGCTAACCCCAACTGTTCTACGATACAGTTAGTGGTAGCGCTTAGCCCGATTCATAAAAAAGTAGGGATAAAAAGAGTTATAGTCACCACTTTGCAGGCTTCTTCCGGAGCAGGTAAAAGTGCGGTTGATCAGCTTAAGGAAGAAAATTCTCTTATAGCTTCCGGAGGCTATGATAATGTGCATGTAAATGCTTCAAACAAATCCATGCCGCAGCAGTTAGCTTATAATTGTTTTCCGCAGATCGGTGGTTTTAGCGATGCTGATTATACAAGCGAAGAGTGGAAGTTAGTCAAAGAAACGCATAAAATTATGCATGACGATAAAATCAAAGTGACTGCTACTACTGTGCGTGTTCCGGTGCGTACCGGCCACTCCGAAGCAGTTTACATCGAGACCAAAGATCCGATTATCCCTGAAAAAGTCAAAGCACTATTTTTTAAAGCGCCCGGGATTATTCTGGTTGATGATCCAAAAATTGGCCTTTATCCTATGCCTTATGATGCCGAGGGCAAAGATGAGGTGTTTATCGGCCGTATTCGCAAGGATCCTTATGTTAAAAATGGTTTATGGATGTGGGTAGTTGCGGATAACCTACGTAAGGGTGCTGCTTCAAATGCCGTACAGATTGCGGAAGTGCTAATTGGCAAAGGAAAATAACATACGCAATATCCGGTTACTGCTTGCCTACGACGGAACAGCTTATCAGGGCTGGCAGAAACAGAAGAGTAGCCCTCGTACAATTCAATCTGTTCTAGAAAATACCCTGCATAAAATCTTACAGGAAAAAGTTTCTGTTATTGGCTCTGGGCGTACTGATGCCGGAGTACATGCTATCTCTCAAGTGGCAAATTTTAGAACTTGCTCAAAACTTCCCGTAAAAAAAATTACAGATGCTTTAAATGCCTTACTCCCGGGAGATATTCGGATAATTGATGCTCAGGAGGTAGAAGCGGATTTCCATGCCCGATTTCAAGCCAAGTCAAAGGTGTATCGTTATTTAATCTTAAACGGCCCATATTGCCCGCCGCAACTTTCCGGTCAAGTTTATCATCATTATCAGAAGCTTAATTTAAAAAAGATGCAGGAAGTGTCCTGCTATTTAAAAGGCAGGCACAATTTTAAGGCTTTTTGCGCTTCCGGAAGTTCTGCGAAGAATTTTATACGTACAATTAAGCGTATTACAATAATAAAAGATTCTGCCTTACTTAAGGCGTTCGGATATACAAACAAAGAGCTGTCGTTAATTAATATTGAAATTGAAGCTGACGGTTTTCTTTATAATATGGTGCGCGCTATTACTGGAATGCTTATAGAAGTAGGAAGAGGCCAATTAGATTCCGATTTTATTTTAAAAACGATCTCTTCTAAAAAGCGAGGAGAACAGATCCCCACAGCTCCTGCAAAAGGCCTATTTTTGCTGAAAGTAAGCTACTAAAATAAGCTTGTCAGAGTACCTGTTTTGTGCTAATTTAATTAAGCTTACCTAGTTATTTTAACCCTTTTAACCTAATTAAACTATGACAATTATACATGTAACCGACACTAATTTCAAAGGTGAGGTTTTGGAAAGTGCTTTACCGGTATTGGTGGATTTTTGGGCTCCTTGGTGCGGCCCCTGTAAGATGGTAGCGCCGGTGCTTGATGAGCTTGCCAAAGAGTTTGATGGTAAGATTAAAATCTGTAAGATCAATATCGATGATCATGACCGCATTGCAAGCCAATACGGTATAATGTCTATACCGACGCTGATTTTTTTCAGGCAAGGACAAGTTGTTGACCAACTTGTCGGAGCTTTGGATAAAGCAGAGTTAAAGCGGAACATAGAAGAGCATTTGTAATATCTAAGTAATGAAAAAGATTTTTATTGCCGCTACTAAGCAAAACGACGGTAAAACTACCGTTGCGCTGGGTTTGCTTTTTCATTTTAAGCAGGCTTTCGGCCAAATTGGTTTTATAAAACCGGTCGGGCAGCGCTACTTAGAAGAGAATGGCTTTAAAATTGACGAAGACACCATCCTCGTAGAAAGCTCTTTTAAATTATGCGGTATAAAATGCCGCCTCAAGGATATGAGCCCTGTTGCGGTAGAAAAAGGTTTTACCGAGCGTTATATCGCTTCCCCTAATCCTAAAGTAATATCTGCTAAAATCCGCGAAGCATTTGGCCGTGTATCTTCCGGGCATAAGATGGTGGTAATTGAAGGGACAGGGCATGCCGGAGTAGGTTCGGTTTTTGACCATTCAAATGCGCAAGTCGCCAAACTTCTTGGCTCAAAAGTCATATTGATTTCATCAGGGGGTATTGGCAGGCCGATCGACGAGATAATCCTTAACAAAGCGCTTTTTGAAAAAGAAGGTGTTAAGCTTTTAGGGGTAATTATCAATAAAGTAATGCCTGATAAATTCGATAAGATAAACAATTTGGTTCGTAAAGGGCTTAAGCGAAAAGGTGTAGAAGTATTGGGAGTAATCCCGTACAATCCGGTGCTATCTTATCCGACGGTCAGGCAGATTTTAGAAGAGACGGAGTTCTCGCTTTTGCCGGGCTCAGGAGAAGCAGCTTTAGACAATCCGATTTCCCGTATAGTCGTAGGAGCGATGCATCCAAAAGATGCGGTAAAATATTTTAAGCCTCACAGTTTTGTAATCACTCCCGGAGACCGGGAAGATATTATTGATTTGATATTGGATTGCCACTGTAATGGGCATTTGATCTCAGGGATTGTTTTGACAGGAGATATGCTCCCGCGGCTAGATTTAGTGAATCAGCTTAAAAGCCTGGCAATACCGGTATTAATGGCGAAACAAGATACATATTCTGCAGCTGCCCTGGTTCATGATATTAATGTCAAGATTCGTCCGACTGATCAGGAAAAAATAGAATTAGTAAAGCAATTAATCCAAAAATACGTCGACCTAGATACGATAAAAAAAAGGATGTAAAAAATGGACTTAGTTACAAAGTTTAGAGAAAAGGCTAAGGCAAGGCAGAGAAAAGTTGTTCTGCCGGAATACGAAGATAAGAGGGTTTGCCAGGCAGCAGATATAATCAGAAAAGAAAATATAGCTGATATTTTAATTTTAACCCCGGAATCGCTTGATCAGAAGAAGCAGGAGATTTATGCTAAAGAATATGCAGAAATAAGAAAAGCAAAAGGGATGACCATTGATGAGGCGCGCAAGATTATGCAGGATCCGCTTTATTATGCCGCGATGATGACTCGTTTTGGTGATTGTGATGGTTATGTGGCTGGAGCAAGCCATACTACGCCTGAAGTGGCGCGTTCTGCTATTCAATGTCTCGGGGTTAATGAGATTACTAATGTGGTTTCCAGTTGTTTTGTGATGTGTGTCCCTGATTGCCCTTATGGCAATGATGGCGCTTTTATCTTTGCTGATTGTGGTATAGTCCCTGATCCTAATCCTCGGCAGCTTGCCTGTATTGCAATATCAAATGCAGAACTCGCAAAACAGCTTTTCGGGATTACTCCTAAGGTAGCTTTTTTGAGTTTTTCAACTAAGGGTTCTGCAAAGGCAAGAGAAATTGATAAAATTGCTGAGGCGCTTAATTTAGCTAAACAAATGAACCCGGATCTTATTATCGATGGGGAATTACAGGTAGATGCGGCGATTGTCCCTGAAGTAGCACAAATAAAATATCCGGGAAGTGTTTTAGGCGGAGAGGCAAACGTGCTTATTTTTCCTGACCTTGAAGCAGGTAATATCGGGTATAAACTGGTTCAACGCTTGGGGAAGGCTCGTGCTATCGGGCCGATAATCGTTGGCTTAAATAAACCCTGTAGCGACCTTTCTCGGGGATGTATTGTTGACGATATTATTGATTGCGTAGCGGTTACTTCGTTGCGGGCAAATTAAAAGATGAAAATATTGGTAATTAATAGCGGCAGTTCTTCAATAAAATATAAACTTTTTTCTGTTAATGGGGGAGGGCAGTCGCAAGAGTTAATGATAAAGAAAGGCGCTATCGAGCATATCGGCGAAGAGGGTTCAACGTGTGCGGATCATTACGGCGGATTAAAAAAAATACTTAGTCAGATTGATCAAGTTGACGTAGTAGGGCATCGCGTGGTGCATGGAGGGGAAAAATTTAAGCAGCCGGTGTGCATAGATGCGGCGGTAATCAGAAAAATAAAACAATGCTGTGATTTAGCGCCACTTCATAATCCGGCAAATCTTACCGGAATACTTGCCTGTAAAAAACTGATGCCTGATATCCCTCAGATAGCGGTTTTTGACACTGCGTTTCATCAGTCCATACCCAGCCATGTATATACTTATGGCTTGCCTTATCGGTATTATCAGAAATATGGTATTCGTAAATATGGGTTTCACGGAACAAGCCATCATTATGTAGCTCAGGAAGCCGCTGTTTTATTAAAGAAAAAGCTAAGTCAAATAAAACTTATAACCTGTCATTTAGGAAACGGCTGTAGCATTGCTGCGATAGATCAAGGAAAATCAGTAGATACCAGCATGGGATTTACCCCTCTTGAAGGATTAGTGATGGGGACGCGTTGCGGTGATATTGATCCGGCATTAGTTACTTATCTGATGCGTAAGGAAAAACTTGATCCCGGACAAATAGAAGCGATTTTAAATAAAGAAAGCGGGCTTAAAGGTATTTCAGG
>CAKKSP010000005.1 GCA_919902045.1 Omnitrophica bacterium GWA2_41_15
GGATCATCGCAGAAACACCCATTTCAGGATCATTAACCAGCAAAACTTTACTTGTTATATAGGTTACCTCTATTACTCTTCCTACTAATCCATCAGTATTAATCACGACATTGCCGCGTTTTATCCCGTGTTTTTTTCCTTTATCAATAATTACCGCACAATGCCAATTATCAGGAGACCTGCCGATTACACGCGAAGCAACTGTCAAATATGTACTGCGTTCTTTAAGGGATAGGAGATTACGTAACCGCACATTCTCAATAATGCATTCTTTTGCTTCCTGAACCTTGCCTGATAAAACCGATAGGTCTCTATGCATCTGCTGATTTTCAACATAATTATGGTGGAAAAAAATCAGTGCTTTAATTTCGCGCTTGGCAAGTTCAAGAACAATAAGAGGATTACGTAAGGAATCAAGAAAGGGCTGTCTAAACGCGCCAGAAATTAATAAAGCCAGCGCGCAAAACAAACTAATGATACCCGTGCGGATTATACTTTTGTTTCTGAAATTAATCACAACTTAAGGAAGGGCGGCTTATTATTAAGAACGCATCTCAGATTTGATAGGAACAACAACTTTTTCCAGATAACGCAGCTCTTCTAGGACTTTTCCTGTCCCGCGAGCAACTGCAGTCAGAGGATCTTCGGCAATAATTACTGGTAACCCCGTTTCTTCGCAGATAAGTTTATCTATACCACGAATCATGGAACCACCTCCTGCCATAACAATCCCATGTTCTATCAAATCAGAAGCGAGCTCAGGAGGAGTGCGCTCAAGCGAAATCTTTACCACCTCAAGTATCGCCCGTAAAGAATCTTGTAACGCCTCCCTTATCTCTTCAGAAGTTATAGTAACAGTTTTAGGAAGCCCAACTACTAGATCTCTTCCTCTAACATCCAGAGTCATCTCTTCTTCTAAAGGATAAGCTGAACCAATTTTTATTTTAATATCTTCGGCAGTACGCTCGCCGATCATAATGTTATAGGTTTTTTTCAGATGTTCTATAATTGCTTCGTCTAATTCATCGCCACCGATACGGATAGACTTAGAAAATACTGTTCCTGATAGAGAAATAACCGCGATCTCGGTTGTGCCACCTCCGATATCGATAATCATATTACCCTTAGGTTCCTGAATAGGAAGCCCAACTCCGATGGCTGCGGCAATCGGCTCTTCAATAAGAAAAACCTTGCGTGCGCCTGCCCGAATTGCTGAATCCTGTACCGCGCGTTTTTCTACTTCTGTAATACCGGAAGGTACTGCAATTACGATACGCGGCCTAACCCATACCCGGCGATGGTGAACTTTTTTAATAAAATACCTAAGCATTGCCTCAGTAATATCAAAATCCGCGATAACACCATCTTTCATCGGACGAATTGCAACGATATTACCCGGAGTGCGGCCAAGCATACGCTTAGCTTCTTCGCCTACCGCAAGCACATGAGTTGTCCCCCGCTCAATCGCTACAACCGAAGGTTCGCATAAAACTATCCCTTCTCCTTTGACATAAACCAGGGTATTGGCTGTGCCCAAATCAACGCCCATATCATTAGAAAAAAGGCTTAATGCGTAATTATGTATCTTACTCCAAAAGGTTTTAAAATTTTTCATATCTTTCTCTTTAATCGCCAATGATTTGAAACATCTTATCAGGAATTAAACTTACTGTCAAATAAAAAGTTACCTTACCTTGCCTTCTTCGACCTACGCGGTCGAAATTTTTGACCGCGTAGGTCGATTATGGTTTTTAAAAAATTAGGAAAGGATTTATTTACACAACTAATATCGTCAATTTTGCTTACCCCAACTGCTAGCATTGCCGCAACTACCAGGCTCATCGCAGTCCGGTGGTCTCCATAACTCTTAAGGTTAGCTGCGTGTAAACAATTTATCCCATTTATTTCAATAATCTCTTTATCAAAGCTTTTACGCACGCTAATATCTGCTCCCATCCTTCTTAAACCTTCAACCATAGATTTTATCCGGTCTGTTTCTTTAACCCTAAGTTCATTAACTCCTTCAAAAACACTCTTACCTTTTGATAAAGATGCAGCCACCATAAGTATTGGAAGCTCATCAACAAGCGCAGGAATTTGCTCTTTTTGTATACGCACTGCGCGTAAAACACTTGATGATATAATAATATCACCCATAGGTTCAAATGCTGAAACTTTATCCTTAGAAAGATTAATTTTAATATTTGCGCCCATACGTTTTAACACATCAATAATTCCTATGCGGGTAGGATTAAGAGAAACTTTTTTAATTACTAAGCGTGAACGCTTAAGTAGTGTTGCCATCACAAGAAAAAAAGCCGCAGAAGAAATATCACCCGGGACATAAATCCTGCCAGGAGAAACTAAAACCTTTCTAGCTTTAAACCTAATGTTCTTACCGTGACAATGCAACTCTGCTCTAAAAAACTTAAACATCCTTTCAGTATGGTCACGAGTCGGTTCTTTTTCTATGATCTTAATCTCACCTGAAGCATACAAACCAGCTAAAAGGATGGCTGATTTTACCTGAGCTGATGCAACCGGCAAGGTGTATTTAATTCCTTTGAGACTAGCCGGAAAAACAGACAAAGGTGGATATTCTTCAACTTGTGACTTGTGACTTGTGACTTGTGACTTTATAATCGCGCCCATAAGACGTAAAGGCTCGGTGATTCTACGCATCGGGCGCCGCGCAAGCGAAGAATCGGTATAAAAATGGGAGCTAAATTTTTGCCCGCTTGCAAGGCCGACGAGAAGACGCAATGTTGTTCCTGACGCTCCGACAAATATTTTTTTCTTCGGAGGCTTAAGCCCATATAAGCCGTTACCGTTAACTATAAGCTTCAGAATAGATTTTCTTTTATCGGTTAAAGAAGATTTAATCTTTACCCCATAGGAAGATAAAGCAGAAACCGTATAAATACAGTCTTTGTTAGCAGGAAAATTTTCTATTGTAGTTAAACCCTGACTTAAAGCAGATAGAATTACCGCACGGTGGGCTATAGATTTATCTCCGGTAAACGCAACTATGCCTCTTACTGCATTTACCGGCTTAATGACTAAAGGCTTCATTTGGCCTTGCGTACTACGCGGTCTCCTTCGTTAACTTTATCACGCATTTCAGGTGATGAGAACTCTGCCGCGGACATGGAATCATGGACCTTTTCTACTTTTAACTGGCCAATTTCCTTATCCTGGTGAAAAACTACGAATTCATCCCCTGTGTTGATTTTATCTTTACTGCCTAAATTAATTACCGCAAAATTATAATCCCGATTAATAACTAAAACTTTTCCTTCAATGGCAGTTTCTTGATCTTTTTTAGGCTCTTCTACAGGTACGGTTACGGGCGCGGTTACTTGAGCTGTGTCAACGTTAGGAATTTCAACAGCAGGAGGAGTTTGCGCTGCACTAACTTGAGGCGTAACAATTTCCGGACTGACCACTATCGTTCCTAATTCAACTCCGGAATCTTTTTTTACTTCTTCAACCGTTTCGGATACCGCCGTGGTGACAGCCGGTAATTCTTCCTTTGTTACCACAAGCTTTGACTCTAAATCTTTAATCTTATTTTCCAGTTCTGCTTTTTTATTTTCTAATTCACTTAACTGCGCCTGTATGCGATTTATACCTTCCTGCGCCTGATTGAATTTTATTTCTAATTCCTGCCTTAAAGCTTTTTGCTTTTTAAGATCAGTGTTCATGCGGCTAAGCAGGCCAACGGCTTTTTGTTTAGTGTTTTTGGCGCTGGTTACCTGGGTAGTAAATTCATCTAGCTTACCTTGAGTTTCTTTTAATTTTGCGCCTAGTTCTTCTGCGATTTTCCTAGAACCAACGAGCTCTTTTTCGGAAGCATCTTGTTTTTTCTTAACTACTTCCAACTCACGCTGAAGTACGGCATTTTTGGTTTTTTCTTGTTGGAATTTCAAATACGCAGAAGCAGACAAACCTAAAGATAGCACAATGAATACAACAGAAAGAATTACAAATATTCTTCCTTTACCTGCCATTTTTCCCCCCTCTTTAATTTTCCCTACTTTGCTTTTAAGAAAATTAACTGACCATTAACTTTCTGTTTGAAATATTATAACATTAGCTTTTTAAAAATCAACTTTTATATCTTGAATTAAACAAAAGGGTTACAAGTGACCCGTAACCAGGTGACCGACGAATTTTAGGGACACTTTTTACATGATCGGAGGTAAAGTCAAAGCTGGGTGGTTATTTTTCTCTAAAAATTTTAGCAGTTCTTCGGCATTAGTGGCAATGGTTTCATCGCCGATTTTATCAAGTAAGTCAGGAGAACCGATTTCTTCGCAGCGTTTTTTAAGCCTGTCACCTAAAATTTCCTTAAGCTCTTTTGGCATCCAGACTACGCGCTTAAGCCCGTCTTCGGCAGAAATAAACTTTTTACTAATAATATAAAGTTTCCCGACGCCGAGAAAACCCGGAGTCTGTACTCCTCCCCCCACAGAACCGGCAAGAGTAGTAAAAGTCATTCCACAAGGAGTCATTCCTGAATAATCACGATTAACCACCATCACCCCGTTAGCTTCGGGAATTATTGCAACAATGCATTCAAAACATCCGCAAGATGATTGAGGATCATCCATCAGCGAATACATGCTCACCTTTTCAATGGATTTATTAGATTTGCTATAAATAAAATCATTGATATCTTTCCACTGCCCGATGCGTTCATCAATGAGTTTTCCTTTTTTAAGCGGTTGATTAGGCCCAGTCGGTGTAATCTCAAAAGAAGCTTTACCATCAAGCCAGGAATACGCCCCACATAGCCCCAGGCGTTCCGGAGTGATTATGCAGACATGGTTCGGGGCAAAACTCTGACAAAGTGTACAACTGTAAAATGTGTCTACACTTTCATCTTTCATCCCCATCAAACGCTCATCGCGTTCAGCAAATGCCTTCTCTGCATCCTTAAGCAGGCGATCAACATCCTCTTGCTTTGTGTAAATTTTTACCTGCACTTTATCGACGATCGCATTATACTCTTGATGGATCATCGCATGTAAAATGACACCTAAATGCTTTAACCTGAATCCTTTATTAAAAGCGTCTTTGGAGACACGGATCCAATTCATTTCGCGCTGGCCCACATGCATAATCCCCATCGCGTAATTTACAAAACGATGGATCTGGCGCTCTAATATCGGCTCAAAATCCTTCTGCATCTTACGGCCTGCCACCTCAACAATGATCGCAAGCGGCATAGATTTCATCCCCTCCGGAAGATTATCAATATCCGGACCAAAGAGTTCGAATTTTGCATCCTCAACTTCTTCTGACGATTTAGTAGAAAGATACTCAAATGATGCGCTTGCTTTCCCGCCAAATTCGGCGTGGAGATTTTCCTTACGCACCCTTTCTCCCTCAAAAGCCGCGGCATAACTAACAGGAACCGGTACTTGGGATATTCTCACTTTTACTCCGCGTACTTCAATACAACGCGGTACGATCTTTTTATAATCAAGTTCTTTGACTAAAGCTTCATAAGAAGTAATACCCGAAGGCCTGATCTCCGGGATATCCGTATCAGCGATGATCGGGAATCCCATATTTATTGCGCCTGCTCCGGTTGCGTATTTGACATCATCAAGTTTTCCTAAAGTAAGCCCGAAAGCAAAAACACGCTCTTTAGTGTAAAAAAGACATTTTTGAGCTTGCCCTGGTTTTAATCCGCCAAAGGTAAGCGCGGAACGAATCGCCCAATGCAAAGGATAGATCGCAGAGATCGTATCGCGTCCATAAGGAACAATATAATTATCCCAACCCATCTGGACATTTTCTTCTAAAAGCTGGTCAATGATCGAGCGGCCGCCTGATGAAGCTCCGACAAAAACTAAAATACTTCTCTCCTGGAATTGCCGTACAATTTCAACTGCGATTTTATTATCTGGGGCTGCCCCTAATATCGCCGCAAACCCGGGCATACGGCCGTCTACAAGTTGTATTCCAAGTGAGCGCATAATCGTATCGGTAAAAAATCCATTACAATCTTTTTGCGGCTCTTGCTCATATAGATATCTCAAAACAACAATGATCTCTTCTGCAAAAAGTGTAGCCATCCCGGCATTAAGCGCATCTCCTAAATACGGAAGCCAAAGCTTATCCGTCGGAAGTTGCGGTAACAAAGATTTTGCATGCTCTAATATCGGAACTACCTCTTTTAACGTCTCAACCTTAGCGCCTAAAAGCGCATTTGCCATCGGAAGGTAAAATGCAGTTTCCGGAAATCCGATTTTCTGTTCAGGTCCTCTTTCTTTGATCGCTTTATTTAAAAAATCTTCTGCCTCTTTATATACCTGCCAAGCTCCGCGAATTGCTGCTTGCGCAACGAACTTAGACATAAAACCTCTCTTTCTCCTGGACAAATTCTATTATATCCGGATAACCGAAATTATCTTCTAACATACGCTCTTCCATTACGCGGCAAGGTAGACGCTCACGAATAATGCGGCTAAATACTCCGCTTTCCCGGATATCTCCGACTAAAACAGCGCCTACTAAAAATTCATCTTTAAAAATAAGCTTCTTATAAATATTATCTTTACGTTTTGATAAGTAAATTTCTTCTACGTTTTGCCCTTCAATATCTTTGGCATTATAAACACCTAATGAAACCAAAGGCAACCCGAAAAAATCTAATGAGTTCATCCCTAAAGACCCCTCGTAAGAAAGTGGATCCCCCGTCATATTAGCTCCGGCAATTCTGCCTTCCTCAACTGCCACAGGCCAGATCGCATTTATCGCAGGCTTTCCTAAAGTAATATCGTATGCCTCTGCCACATCGCCTGCAGCATAGATATTAGGAAATGAACTCTGCATATGATTATCTACTAAGATACC
>CAKKSP010000006.1:0-1836 GCA_919902045.1 Omnitrophica bacterium GWA2_41_15
CAGTCACTTCTTGCACTCCTTGCATATAAAGCCCGTAAAGCTCTTTTGCCTGCGCCTTATGGCCAGATGCGCTTAAATCTGAGGCAATATTACGGATAATTTCATTATTCTGATGCGCCGGTGTGCTGCCTTCAGCAGCATATGCTTTTGCTGTTAAAACTAAACCCGGTAATAATTCTTCTGCGCGAGGATCTTCTAAAATTTTATAGTACTGCCATTTTAAATACTGGCCCATAAGATAAAGCCGTTCTCCCGGTAAACTCAACTTGATTGATTTTTCTAAATATTTAACGATCTCCTGGCGGAGGCGCTCACCTTCGGAAAAATACGAGTTCCAATTTTGTGTTTCCTCTAAATATTTTAATTTTTCAAATAATGCCAGGCCTGAATAATACGCAATCCAACCTTCAAAATTTTTCTTTGCAAAATCTTGGTTTATGCGGCTTATAAAATCATCGTATTGATTATTCTTGAAATAGTTAGCTTTGAGCGTTTCTAGAGAACTATATATTTCTTCCTGATTTTTAGTATCATCCTTACAATAACCGCAGGATAATCCAAAAATAAAAACAAAAGCAAAAACAATGAAAAATAGAATCGTCCCCTGACACCTGTTCTCTGTCATTTCTTCTTCTTACTTTTAAGTAAAGGATTTTTCCAGAAATCACGAATAATATAATAAGCCTTGCGCGGAATACGTTTGTTAAGGCCGGATTCTATTTCTGTATCAGATAACGCTACTATACCAAACCATTCTTCATTCATATTCTTGCCATCTTTAGCCTGGTTATCCATATAAAATCCAGGATTTGACCAATTCGAGCCAGTATCATGCACTTTAAAACTATCCGGATCATATTCTTTATTTTTCCACCATTCATCTGTCCATTCAAAACTTAAACCCCCTAAACAGTTCCCAGCTCCTTCTTTATTATTGGCAAGGTTCTGATAAATCTCCCTCCATTGTGATTCTAAGAAAAACGCCTGCATATTCTGGTCTTCTTTATCTTTAAAAGCATCGTAACTATCTGCTCCGAATTCCGTAAAAATGACGGGTTTGTCAAAAGTAAACCGGATCCCGTTAAAAAGATTTGCAAAATTCCTTCCTCTATAAATAATACAACCAATGGCATCTATGTCAGGACAAACTAAAGCCGCATATTCTAAGTATTTTGCCTCGCCATTACCTAATACTACCGGATGGTTCGGGTCAATGGCATGAATTTCTTTTGCCAGGCTATTTACAAAAGAATAATAAATCTCTGCCCTCATTGCTACGCGTTTTATAGGATCCTGCTCCTCATCTATCCGCGGGCAACTCCAAGAGTTTACTGCCCCATTAAAAGAATAGTTGTTTTCATTGCCTAAAACCCACATCAATATACCAGGCTCATCCTTATAAGCCTTTACCATGTTTAAGACTTCCTGTCTTATGGTATCCTGGAAATCAACGTCTGCGTACAACGGGCAAGGATAATGCCAAAATCCCAACCAATGCCCCATAACAGTGCGAATACCGTAAAGCTTATATAAATCTCCGATTGCCTGCTTTACGCTCTCACCGTCTGTGCCATCCTTGTAAACACGAATAGTATTTACTCCCATTTCTTGCATTAACTTTCCGTCAACAAGCCAAGGCTTATACGGATCAGCCCACCAATCATAATCATGCCCTTGGCCGATCGGCACGGGATTATAACAAACACCTTTAATTACGTAAGGCTTATTATTTACAATAAGCTGATAGTGGTTATTTTTTAGTTTTTTTATCAAGACTGCCGGTTTATTTGCTTTGGATGCTCCCATTAAAAGCAAAAAAGAGCCTAAGGCGCAGAT
>CAKKSP010000006.1:1936-5839 GCA_919902045.1 Omnitrophica bacterium GWA2_41_15
TTTATTCAAACTTAATCTCATCCAAATAGAAAACCGCTCCTTCTGGATTTACATCGACATTTGTAGTGCAGGCAAACCCACCGATAATATAGGACATATCTTTACCCTTTAAATCAATAGTATATTGGGTCCACTCTTTATTAAGGATCACAGGCCCGATACTTGCGGTATCAGAATCCGAATATTCTCCCATTAACCCGCCGACTTTAAACTCTTCGATGCGCTCACCTGCTTTTGCGCCCTTAGCCCAAAAAGTGAGTTTAGTGGCTTTTGAAAGATCAAAACCTCCGTCAACACTACCCCAGTTATTGGGAGGATTCTGCCAATACATTCCTGCCCAACGAGCACCTTGAGTACCTTTACCAGAATATGTAATCTTAATACAAGTTTCGCCTAGATAAGGATCTTCGGTTGATCCGATATCTAATTTCAGATCACCGTAATCTCCCATCCATCCGGAACAAATGTAATGGTTGTTCCTTGAACTTCTGTTTTCATAAATCGGAAACGGCATTGCTTCCTGTTTTTTTGATTCCGGTTTAAGCGAGGGATCCATTTCATATTTGATATCATCTAAATAAAAAGTTGCGCCATTCGGATTAAGATCAGCGTTAGTAATCCAGCCAAACCCGCCGTTAATATAACTTAAATCCTTACCAACGAGATTTACCGTATATTGTTTCCAATCAGTAGTCAGTTCAATCTGGCTGCTTTCAGAAACTGATGAATCAGGATATGTCCCTTTAATCCCGCCAACTATTGCTTTTTGGATAATTTCCCCGCCTTTTGCGCCTCTGGCCCAAAAGGTAAGCTTGCTCATACCGGTAAGATCAAATCCACCCTTTTTTGAACCCCAATTATTTGCTGGGTTTTGCCAATATACTCCTGCCCAGCCCTGATTCTGTAATCTTTTTCCGCTGTAAACAAACTGTATGCATGTACTGCCAGAATGCGGATTATCCGCTGAATCATCGTTAGATTTGATATCGCCGACATCCCCCATCCATCCGGAAGGAATATAGTGATTATCCGATGAGCGCTTATCAGCATAAACCCCGAAAGATTTTACTGCATCTTCTGCAGCAAACGCAATGCCGCAGGCGAAAACCATACACAACGTTAGAACCATTAGTTTCTTCATACTAACTCCCCCTTGTTGGTTAAACTCCACCGACACATATCCCAAACTACTATCTCCACATCCTCTTGTACGAAAAATACGCCTTCCTAAGATGCCTTAAATACGGGCTCATCTTCCCATCACCCTGGCCTACAACACCAAGCCATTCTTCATGCATAAACCCATCAGGAAACGGCCCTGCCCACAAACCTTTGGTGTCATGATGAGACGGCTCATATGCCTTCCACCATTCATCAAGCCATTCAAATACCACTCCGCCTATAGAATTTCCTTCACCTGATTCAAAAGCCATATTAGCATGAATATTTTTCCAAGAACCTTCGTGGTAATCTGCTTGCGCTGCTTCAGACACTTCTTGAGATTTGCCTTCGGCATAAGCAGGGCAACCATACTCGGTAATAAATACCGGTTTATCTGCTTCTTCCTTAACCTGGCGCCATAAGAAACCAAAACCATAATTTCCGCGATAGGCATTGGTGCCAAAAATATCTATATCCGGGCAAAACTTGCCGAATTTATCAAGAAATAAAATATCCCCGCTACAGATCGCAACCGGATGATCCGGATCAAGGCGCTTGATCTCAAGCGCAATTTCATTGGCGAATTTAAAAAAAGCCTCCGGATCTTTATCCGCATTACAGGCATATCCATAAACATTTTCATTACCTAATAGCCAGAACAAAAGAAACGGTTCTTTTCTGTACTCTTCTACCATTTGCCCGACAGAAGCCAACATATTCTTTCTATGCTCCGGGTTATTATAATCTGTCCCGGGATTCCAGGATGCTCCTGAACCAATAGTATATTTGCCTAAAAAATCACCCATGATCACCCTGACCCCATAATCAGAATATAGTTTACGCAAAATTTCCTTATTGGGAGCCTCCGGATGATGATAAAGCCGTATGGTATTTACCCCCATCTCTTGCATTAATTTAAAATCACCAACTGCCGGTTCATTTTTATCCTGGATGTTATTTTGATTTTTATCGACAAACGCGTCAAATGGGCCGTCAATTTTTCCGTTAAAATTAAAATCTTCCTCCATCCAATTCCCTAATGTTTTTTTATCCGGGGATTGGCCTACCTTAGTAGGAGTATAAGTCATCCCTTTAATCTTATAAGGCTTACCGTCAACTAAAAGCTGCCAATCTCCTGTTTCATATTGTAATACCTGGACTTGCCCTTTTCCTCGCCGTTTCTTAATAGTAAGCATATTAGTATCTGGTTTTGCTTTTAATTTTTCTAAAAAATTAGTTTTTACAAATTTACCCGGATTAGTCACGGCAACATCGTTTGAAATATCATTATCGTAACCATTAATGATCCGGATATCCGCATCCATAAGTTTTAATCCTATTTTAGGATTTTTTTCTAAAAGATAATTTATCTTGTTTATTGCTGCTTGCCCCACATACCAGGGCGTATGCCAATAAGTCCAGCCGTATGCCCCGGGAAAATGAACAACAATCGCGTAATAACATTTAATCGCTTCCTTGACCATACCGGCTTTTTCAAAAATAAAACCGGCGTAAAACAATCTTACTCCTTGCGGTTCAGATGCGGTTGCCCATTTAAGAAAAGCCGCTTCCAAATCCGGGGTTTGTAAAAAATCCCAGTGCGAGCCTGCTAAACGATTTTCCTTTAAAGCTTTTTTATATTCCGGATCCCATCTTACAGAAGTAGTATTTGGATATATCCCTTCTCCAACTGCAATACTTAATCCTTCCTGGTCAGTAACCACATATTTATAATCTTTAGTGCCTACGTTTTCAAACGTACCATATTTTTCATAATACACAAAATCTTCTTTTCCCGGAGCGTAAAGCTTTATTTTTGTCGGGGGGCCAAATTTTTTAGGTGGCTCTGGTGGCGGAGCAACCTTTGTGCCATTAAATTTGTCAATACTCTCCTGCGCAGCTAAAGCCACACTCCAAAACCATCCGCGCTGATCCCAAGATTGAGCTTTATTATATCTATCCACAACTATCTTAAATGCTGCGATAGCTTCGTCTTTTTTGCCTTGTTCACGATAAGATTCACCTTGAATAAAATATGCAGTTGCCACATCATTTAATGATTGCACTGCTTCTATTTGAGGCGGCTTGCTGGGCATTACCGGTAAAGTTGCTTGCTCGCTATCTGCCTCTTTACTATAAAGCTCAATTACCTGGTTAGTATATTTAAAAGTATCCTCAATATTTTTCTGTCCATGCGCTGCCCAGGCCTTGGTGATTAGTTCGCCGGAAGAAGGATTGTCTTGAGCAAAAGAAGATAAGGTAAAAATAAAAGTAAGTAGTGTCATTGCGAGCGAACAAAGTGAGCGAAGCAATCTCAAATTTACAAGATTGCTTCGTCGTAGGCCAGGAATCTTGACAAACTCCTCGCAATGACAGTTATTATTAACTTTTCTCCTAATCATTCTAATCGCCCCTAACCTTAATCCCGTCTTTGGCCTTTTCGTCTTTCTTCTTCTACCCGTATTTCTTCGTTTCGTCTTTCTGTTCTGCGCCTTTCAACCTGACCCCTAATGTCATATGCCTTATCTTCCGAAATTTCAAAACTCTTAATGATAAAAAGGGCGGCGAAAGAAGTTATAATAGGAATACAGATATCAAAGATTCTCATCCATAATAACGTTCCCGGTGCCTGAGCCAAGCCTAATTCCTGATGAAAGCCGGTGGCGTTGATGAGGAATCCGGAGATAACCGATGCCAGCGCTAACCCTAATTTTACCATCCACCAATAAACAGCGCCAAACA
>CAKKSP010000007.1:0-7393 GCA_919902045.1 Omnitrophica bacterium GWA2_41_15
GCCTGGCACCTTTTTATTTAATTATTTCTGTTAGATTTATCCATCTCTTACGTCTATTGGGGTAGGAGGTGGTTAAAGATGAGTAAAATCAGTAGGGTCGCGGGTCACGGGTTGCGGGTTGCGGGTTTGGTTTGTTGGGTATTGGGTTGGGTGTTGGGTTGGGTGTTGGGTGTCGCTTTAGCACAGGAGGAATGGAAAGAGATTGGAGGGGGAAGAAAAAATGTTGAGGCAGTTTGGGTTAGTACAGAAAATCCGCAAAAAATATTAATCGGAGCAAAAGGAGGAGTTTGGCTTAGTAATGATGCAGGGGAGAGTTGGAGGCTAGTTTTACGATTGGCTACTACTAATCATGTAAAACAGTTTTATTTTAGTCAAAAATCGGGTAATTTATACTGTATTTTAGAGTCAACAATATATCTTAGTAAGGATGGCGCAAATAGCTGGAAAAAAGAAAATTTTTTAAGTAAGCAAAAAGCTGTTTCAATAGCTATTGAAGAGGATGCTGGGCGCGTTTGGGTTGCAAGCCAAAATGCGCTTTTTGTTCGATTAAAGAACGAATTAACCTGGCAGAAAGTTTGGCAGTTTCTAGCAGCTGAAGAAGATGCGGAAGAGGTGAAACAAATATATAGTTTCGCCGTATCTTCTCAAAAAGGCCAAATATATTTGCTGACTTCAGAGGGGATATTGTTTAGTGTTGATTTGGGAAAGACCTGGGAGAATTTTAATGAATCCGGTTTACTTGGCCATAAAGTCAGAGAGATAATCTGCGGAAAAGATAATAAGATCTATGCTTGTACTGAAAAAGGAGTTTTTGTTTTCAAACAAGATGAACAGGTTTGGCAGGAGGTTTCTCTTCGATTATTATCGGGGAAAATTAATCAAATTGCTTTAGCTGATAAGGGCGCAATATATGCTGCTTGTGAGGAGGGTTTGTTTTTTACGTTACCTTCAGTTCAATCCTCGGTTTCATTAGATGTAGACAAAAATGAGCCTTCGATTAAAAAGGTGCAGGAAGCGGCAATGCGTTATGCTGAAGCAGGCCCTGAAAAGATCGCTCTATGGCGGAAGAAAGCTAATCAAAGTGCCTGGCTTCCTGAATTAAGCGTTGGCATAGACCGTGACACAAGCGAACTTTGGCATTGGGAAGGAGGGTCAACTACGAAAACCGATGATGATGCATTGCGCCGTGGGAGAGATACGGTTAATTGGGATATTAATGTTAGCTGGGATTTGAGTAAAATTATCTGGAATGATACCGAGATTTCTATTGATGTGCGTTCGCGTTTAACGGCCGAGTTGCGCGAAGATATCCTTGACCAGGTGACAAAGTTATATTTTGAGCGTTTAAGGGTCAAAGCCGAGCTTGCCTATCTTGGTATAGAGGACCGACGTAAGCGGTTCGAGAAGGAGATGCGCCTTAAAGAGCTAAGCGCGTATTTAGATGCGCTGACTGGTGGGTATTTTTCTAGTGTAAAATAATCTAAGTAACCGCGTAGGTTGATTTCAACCTACGCGGTTGAAGCAGGTACTTTTTTAATTTGACACCCTAACATGCCTGTGGTAACATACCGAAAGTTAAGTGCAAAACGTTTTAGTTTGTTAATTTAATAATCACCCGGCGCAATCTGAATGTGCGCCGGTGTTGCCTAACTGGCAAGGAGGATAAACATGGCTGAAACAGGTTATTGCGTTAAATGCAAAGCGAGCAAAGAAATGAAGAATGAAGAGAAAGTCACAATGAAAAATGGCCGCCCGGCAGCAAAAGGAAAATGCCCTGACTGCGGGACCGGAATGTATAAAATTTTAGGAAAGAAATAGAGATTTCTACCATAGATCCAAAACGTATAGCGCTACTTATTGCGCAGGCAGCTAAGGAAAAAAAAGCCAAAAAAGTTCTGGTGCTTGATATGCGCCAGGTTTGTGGTTTTTGCGATTACTTCGTAATTGCTTCCGGAACATCGCTTAGGCAGGTAGGAGCAATAGCTCATTCCATAAAAGATGAGCTTGCCGAGCAGAACATCAAGTCTTTATCGGGACTATCTGCCCAGGATGAATCCGGCTGGGTTGTGCTTGATTTTGCAAGCGTAGTAGCGCATGTTTTCCATGAACCGTTGCGGGAGTTTTACGCTTTAGAAACTCTTTGGTCAGACGCCAAGCGCGTGCGTTTGGGTAGCCGCGCCAAAACGAAATAATCTGCCGTTAAAGAATTTCCCTCATGAAAAAGGATGTTCAGGAAATCCTCATTCACGCTTTATTGCCACTTTTAAAAGAAATCGGCGCAGAAGAACTGTCTGCGTCGGATATTCAACTTGATTTACCTGCTGATGTTCAATTTGGGGACCTCTCAACTAATATCGCGATGCGCCTGGCCTCGCGGCTTAAAAAACCTCCATTTCAAATTGCTACAAAACTAGTTGAATTGTTGCGCGCGCATTCCTCTAAGAATGGCCTCGATGAATGCATCGAAAATATTAAAGTTGAGGGTGCCGGGTTTATTAACTTTTATCTTAGTAAGGTATATCTGCACAACTTTTTACAGGGGATATTGACGGAAGGAAGTGAATATTTACGCGTTAATCTCGGTAAGGGTGAGCATGTTTTAGTTGAATTTGTCAGCGCAAATCCTACTGGCCCGCTTTCAGTAGCACACGCGCGTCAGGCAGCTGTAGGAGATGTCCTGGCAAATATTTTTAATTTCTTAGGTTATAACGCCAAGCGTGAATATTACCTGAATGATGAGGGCAACCAAATAAATATTCTGGGAAATTCCGTATTTTTACGCTACCAGGAACTTATCGGTAAAGCTGTAGAATTCCCTGAGGATCATTATCAGGGAGAGTATATTTATGATATTGCCCAAAAAGTAAGGGACCTTGAGCATAAAACTTCTGCCGAAGAGATAAAAAAGCTTAATTTTCCGGAGTATGCAGCGGATCATATTTTAGCAATAATTAAAGAAGAGCTTATTGATTTCGGGGTAAAATTTGATTATTGGACAAGCCAGAAAGCCCTGCATACAAGCGGAAAAATTGAAAAAGTTTTGAGCTTGCTTAAGAAAAATGATTTTATTTACGAGC
Source organism: Omnitrophica bacterium GWA2_41_15 (assembly GCA_919902045.1). Lineage (GTDB taxonomy): Bacteria > Omnitrophota > Gorgyraeia > Gygaellales > Profunditerraquicolaceae > CAKKSP01. Next base: position 3,078 of record CAKKSP010000007.1, read on the forward strand.
AGGATGGCGCAGAGTGGTTTGCTTCCACCCGTTTTGGCGATGATAAAGATAGGGTGGTAATAAAAAGCGATGGATCATATACTTATCTTGCACCGGATATCGCCTATCATCAGGATAAACTGCATCGTAAATTTAAACGTTTGATTAATCTTCTTGGCCCCGATCATCATGGCTATATCAATCGTCTTAAGGCAGCTGTGGCAGCGTTGGGCGAGGATCCGCAATGCTTGTCAGTGGTGATTGTGCAATTAGCTTCTATTTCACGTGAGGGTAAACCCGTACAGATGTCTACCCGGCGCGGGCAATATATTACCTTACGTGAAGTTTTAGATGAGGTTGGTATGGATGCCGCGCGTTTCTTTTTCCTGATGCGCCGTACCTCAAGCCATCTTGATTTTGACCTGGCAATTGCTAAGAAACAAACATCAGAAAATCCGGTATATTACGTGCAGTATGCTTATGCGCGTATCGCAAGTATCTTACGCAATGTTTCCGGAGAATATAAAGTAGCCTTGGCAGATTTAAATCTACTTAAAGAAAAAGAAGAGCTGCTTTTGATGAAGAAGATCTGGCAGTTACGTTTTGTATTAGAGGCTTGTGTTAAAACAATTGATCCGTACTTAATTACGGTTTATCTTCAAGAATTGGCTGAATCTTTCCATAAATTTTATGACCTGCATCGCGTGCTTACTGATAATCCGGAGCTTACTTCAAGCCGGTTGTCGCTTATTAAGGCAACGCAGATTACTCTTGGGGCAGGGTTTGAAATTTTAGGAGTTTCCCGTCCGGATAAGATGTAATATGCAATCCTACAAAATCCTGCACATTTCCGAAGATTCTCTCAAGCAGGTAAAAATCTTAAGTAAAACCCTCGGTATTTCTCTGGTTCTTGCGCAATTATTAGTTAATCGTGGCATCAACTCTGCCGAAGAGGCAGTAAAATTCCTCAATCCGAAACTCTCTGACCTGCATGACCCGTTTGTTTTTTCTGATATGCAAAAAGCGGTTTCTTTAATTCGCCTGACTGCTTCTAAGAAGAAAAAGATTTTAATTTTTGGTGATTATGACGTAGATGGAATAACAAGTTTAGCCCTGTTACACGATGCTTTAGCGCGCCAGGGGATAGAAGCGGAGCATCTCCTGCCGCATCGGCTTAAAGAAGGTTATGGCCTGGCTAAAAATATATTAACCATTGCCAAAGAGCGTAAAATAGGTTTACTTATTACTGTTGATTGCGGAATTAATAGTTTCAGCCAAATTTCAGCGTTACGCGAAAATGGGATAGAGGTGATTGTAACCGATCATCATGAGCCTCAGGGTAAAGATCTGCCGCAAGCCTCCGCGATTATTAATCCGAAAGTCCAAGATAGCGGTTATCCTTTTCGTGAATTAGCCGGAGTGGGAGTAGCGTATAAAGTCAGCCAGGCACTTTGTGCTAAATCTTCTGGTTGTGATTTAGATCTGGCAGCTCTCGGGACAGTTGCGGATGTGGTTCCGTTAAACGGTGAAAATCGCGTGATTGTAAAAGAAGGCCTTAAAACTATGTCAGGCACCAAACGCCATGGTTTAAAAGCGTTAATAGAAGAAAGCGGCTTGACCGGTAAGGATATTACCTGTAAACATCTGGGTTTTATTTTAGGGCCAAGATTAAATGCCAGCGGACGTATGGATACGCCGGATCATAGTTTGAATCTGCTTTTAAGTTGCCATCATGAAGAAGCAAAAGAACTGGCTAAGACAGTTAATGCTTATAATCGCCAGCGCCAAAAAGTCGAGAGCCTGATTATGGAGGAGGCGGAGGCTATAGTCAGTAGAGAAATAAATTTTAACCGGCACAAAGTGATTGTGATCTCTAAAAAAGATTGGCATCATGGGGTAATGGGGATTGTGGCTGCAAAACTTGCGGATAAATTCTGTCGGCCTACGATATTGATCTCTGAAACCGAAGGCCTATGCCGGGGTTCAGCGCGTTCCATAAAAAATTTTCATCTTTTTGAGGCGCTTTTTGCCTGCAAGGATCTCCTGGATAATTTTGGCGGCCATAGCCATGCCGCAGGTTTGGTTTTAGAAAAAGATAATATCAAAGATTTTCGTAACAGGATAAATGTTATTGCCGGAGAAAAGCTCTTACTTGAGGATTTATTGCCTTCAGTTGATGTAGATATGGAGCTAGGGCTTAATCAGGTGAATTTCAAGCTTGCAGAAGAGATAGAGAGCTTAGAGCCTTTTGGGAGTGGTAATCCTAAGCCGCTTTTTGTCACTAAGAATCTTGTTTTGCGTGGTCAAATAAGATCAATGGCCAGAGAAACGCTTAAATTTTGGTTGTCTGACGGAAAACAAACTGCTTGTGTATTGGGTTTTGGGATGAGCCGCCTTAAAGATGCTCTGGAATCTGCTTCTAAAATAGATATTGTTTATACGCCGCGTAAAGATGAATGGGCAGGAGAAAGTTCTCTAATTTTAGAAGCAAAGGAGATAATTGCGCGGTAAGATTTAGGCTTTGCGGATCTCGCCCTTCTTAATGCATTTGGTGCAGACGAAGGAGGTAGTTGCTTTTCCTTTTATCATAATTCGTATTTTTTGCAGATTAGGTAAAAAAAGTCTTTTTGCGCTTCTGACAATCTTTGAGCCGGTTCCGCCTTTACTTTTGACTAAACCTTTGCGTACAACACTTCTTCCGTTTAGCGGGCCTTTGCCGCATATTACGCATGTTTTAAACATGATTAAACTCCTTATTTACAGGGACACTTCTTAACAAGTAATTTACCTGTTAAGAAGTGTCCCTAAACTTGGTTAAGAAACCTAAGTATAGCCAAAATTTCCTACTTGTCAAGCACCTTCTTCAACCTACGCGGTTGAATATCGGTTTACTATTTGTTAACCGCGTAGGTTGGGGTGATAGCTTGATGCTGAAGCGCTATTTTTATGGTAAAATAAATTATGCAGCCAAATGACCCACGCCTATATCAGTTCCCGCATATATATCGTTTAGAAGCTTCGGCAGGCTCCGGTAAGACCTTTGCTTTGGCTAAACGCTATGTCCAGCTGCTTACTAATCCAAATCTCGGGCCTGAGGAGATTCCGCTTGATACAATCCTGGCAGTGACATTTACCAATAAAGCCGCGCTTCAGATGAAGGAGCGGATCTTGTTTTTTCTTAAGCGGCTTGCCTTAGAAGAGCCTTCGGATTTTTTTAAGCAGTTTGCGCTTCCGCAAGAGCAGATACGCATTAAAGCTGTTCTATCTATTGAATACCTGATACGAAATTACAATTATTTTCAGGTAGGCACGATTGACAGTTTTATTAATGCTATACTTAGCGGTTCAGCTTTTAAACTTTCGCTTTCCGCGCATTTTAAAACCGAGAGTGATTTTCTGCCCTATCTTACCTATGGCCTTGACCGGTTGATTGATCGCGCTGAAGTTGAGCCGAAGATAAAAGCGTTGTTTTCAGATTTTATCCGTCATTATTTATATCTTGAAAATAAAAGCGGTTGGTTCCTGCGCCAGGAAATAATTGGGGCGGTTATTAGTTTATTTAATCAGTATAATCTTTGTCATGCCGAATTTGTACCGACTCCTATAACCGCAGAAGTGCTTGGAGAATTTCAGGAGAAGATTTTTCTATTGATGGAGAAGCTGCGCCGTAATTTACCGGAAGGGGTGCATGCAAATCTTATTACTGCTTTAGATAAAATCTCAACGCAGGGTTTAAGAATTATTGATATAGATAGCCTTTCAAAGTATTTTGAGCGAGAGGATTTTCCATTACGTAAAGGATTGGAAGCTTCGGATGAAATTAAAATTCTTTGGCAGGAGATTCGCTCTTCTCTTGGCAGGTTATGCGAACTTGAGGCGGCTTATTCCTATAATGCCTATTTAGCTATATTTAATGAGGTGCTTAAAGAAGTTGCGTTTTTAGCCAAAAAAGAAGATGTTCTTTTCCTTCCGGCGTTGAATCGCCAGGCGCACAAATTATTTTCCGAAAAAGAGCTGCAAATCCCTGAGCTTTATTACCGTTTGGCATGCCGTTTTCGTCATTTCCTGATTGATGAGTTTCAGGATACCAGTATTTTGCAATGGGAAAACCTGCGTTTAATGATTGAGGAAGCGCTGGGAAGCGGCGGAACTTTATTTTTAGTAGGTGACCGAAAGCAGGCGATTTATCGTTTCCGGGGAGGAGAAACCGGGCTTTTAGAAAGGGTGCGTAGTGAATTAGGAAGTTATCCTTTTATTAGAGAAGAACTCAACTATAATTATCGCAGCCAAAAAGTGATTGTTGATTTTAATAACCAGGTTTTTTCTCAGGATAATTT
>CAKKSP010000007.1:7493-9307 GCA_919902045.1 Omnitrophica bacterium GWA2_41_15
CAAAAACTTTTTAAGCATGTTGGGTTTGTACCGGTTTATGAAATGGCAGTAACGATTTTTGATAATTTTAGCATAGACAAAAATTTTCCGCAGGCGCAGGGATTTTTTCTTAAATTTTTAGAGGCGATTAAGGAGCGTCAGCAAGAAGATTGCGGAATAGGAGATTTTCTTGTTTATTTAGCGAATGCATCAGCTGATCAAATGTATGTGGAAGCTTCATCCAATGAAGCAGTAAAAATTTTAACTGTGCATAAAGCAAAAGGCTTAGAGTTTCAGGCGGTTATCGTCCCATTTTTAGAGATAGTGGTCAAGCCGCAAAATCAATTAGTCATAGAAGAAAATGATGCTCTAAGCCTATGGCGCATTAAGAGGCGTTACGCTGATTTTTCCAAGCGATTGGCATTACTTTATCGTCAGGAATATTCTAAAGCGCTGCTTGATGAGTTGAATAATATTTATGTCTGCCTTACGCGGGCAAAAGATGAACTTTATTTATTTGTCCCGGAAAAAGCTGAAGGTCAAACTAACCTTGCGCGTTTTCTTTTTAAGGGAGAAGATCTTAAATTGGGGCAGGAGGTAAAGCTAGATCTAAAAGATGAAAAAGTAATCTCGCTTTCTGTAGGTATTTCTGAGCATAGAGATTGGGTGGGATTATTAAAGGAAGAGTTTGGCAGTGAAAACGAATTACGTTTTTATCATAAAAAAAGATCAGGTGAATATGCCCATAAGATTTTAAGCAGGATTGGTAACCTTTGGCAAAAAGATCTTGATCAAGCTTATCGGGAAGCTTGTGATGCGGCAATGCCAGGGTTTTCTGCATTAGAGGATAAGGTTAAGGTTGAGGTCCAGGTTAAGGCAGTTTTAAGTAAAAAAGAACTGCAGAAGTTTTTTATATCAGAAAAGGCTCAGGTTCTGACAGAGCAGGAGATAGTAAATAAAGACGGCCGTTCTTCGCGCATTGATCGGTTAATGATTTTTCCTGATGAAGCCTGGATTATAGATTATAAGAGTAGTGAAGATGAAGGGGATGGGGATCAGAAGAAGCAGGTTATAGGATATATGGATTTACTGAAAGGTTTATATCCTGAACATAAGATCCGCGGGTTTATTATTTATCTTGATAGTGCAGAGTACAGGGACATTTCTTAATTTTAGGGACACTTTTCAGCGTAGAGTTCTAATATTCTAAAAGTGTCCCTGTCAGAAATGTCCCTATCAGAAATATGGAAAAAGTAATTACATTAAACTTAAAAGATAATATCCTTGAGCATTGCGCGGATTTATTAATAGAGGATTATTATAAAAAAAATATTCCTTTAAGCCGTGTTGCCGTGGTTTTTGGCGGCAAGCGGCCGGCACTTTTCCTTAAAAAGCTTCTCGCAGAAAAAATCGGCCGGAGTTATTTTCCTCCCGCATTTTTTTCCATTGACGAGTTCATGGAACATTGCCTTTTAAAAAACACCTCATTTGGTAAAATCAGCGATTTAGAGGAGGCATTTTTAATTTATGAGTTGATGCAAAAACATTGGCCGAAAATGCTTAAAGGTAGAGAGCAGTTTATCCGTTTCTTACCCTGGGCAAAGGAGATAATTTCTTTTATTGAACAACTTGATCTTGAAGATATCCCGCAGGAGGCTTTAAAAAATATCCAGGCCAAAGCCCGTCTTGGTTATGATGTGCCGCAAAGCATTAATGAAATGCTTATCAGAATCGGCGCATTACGCGATATTTTCCATCGCCAGCTTAAGCAAGCCCGGAGTTATAACCGCGGGTTGATTTACTTAGAGGTAAGCAGGAATTTAGAGAATAATGAT
>CAKKSP010000008.1 GCA_919902045.1 Omnitrophica bacterium GWA2_41_15
TTTACAGGATGTAAGGGCAGTGCGATAATGTAATCCAACATTTCAATAGGGAGGCGGTATTCACGGATAAAATCCGTTAAGAGATTACCCAGGCTTTTCCCAAGGTAATCTTTACCCTTGTACTTAAAATCAGAGATAATTTTTTTTACTAAACCCTCGTAAGCGCAAGGACTAAACGCCCGGTCAAAAAATACTGTTTTCCTTTGACAACGCGGGCAAATATTTTTAGCAAAACTGTTCTTGTCTATTTTTCTGCCGCAGTACAGGCAGAAAGGAGCGAGGTTTTTCTTTACGCCTTTTAAGCATCCAGCGCAGGCAATTAACTCCTTAACCCTGTTTTCCTTGAGGCGTTTTCCGCACCCAAGGCAGAGCGGAGGAAAAATTAAATCAAGAAAAGCCTTTAAAATACTTTTTGTCACGGAAACTATAATAACAATATCTGCTTAGTTTGTCAAAGTAATTGACAGTACAAATTTATGGGTTAAAATACATTCTATGGAAGAGATAAACTTTGAACTTTTTAAAGTAAGGTTGGCTAAGCTGATTGAAAAAGAAGCTTTAAAGCGCGGGGATTTTGTGCTTTCTTCGGGTAAAACCAGTAATTATTATCTGGATGGCCGGATAATCACCTTAAGCCCTGAAGGCGCTTATTTAGTAGCAGGGCTTGTAATTAAGATGCTGGAAGGTAAAAAATTTTCTGCAATCGGGGGCCCGACTTTAGGGGCTGATCCGATTGTGGGTGCGATAAGCTGTTTTAGTCATCAGTTGGGTAAACCGATAAATACTTTTATTGTGCGTAAAGTTGCTAAAGGCCATGGGATGCAACGCCAGATTGAAGGCCCGGTTTTAGCAAAGGGTAGTAAGGTAGTTTTAGTTGATGATGTTGCCACTACCGGCAAAGCTTTGATTGAAGCAAAAGAGGCATTAGATAAAATAGGAGTTCAGGCTGAAGAAGCTTTGGTTATTGTTGACCGTCATCAGGGCGCAGCGGAAAATTTAGCAGTAGTCGGTTTAAAGTTGCGTTCTATTTTTGATATCGGAGAATTTGGCCTACCGTGAATCCCCCTAGAGTTATTGTTGTAGGTGCAGGCCCTGCCGGGATGATGGCAGCTATCCGGGCAGCACAATGCCAGGCAGAAGTAACAATTTTTGAAAAAAATCCCCGGCTGGGCGTAAAACTTTTTTTAACCGGCAAAGGCCGCTGTAATCTTACTAATGCCGCCAGCTTAGAGGAATTTCTCACCCGCTTCGGCCGAAACGGCCAATTTCTGCGTGATGCTTTCCGGGTATTTTTTAATAAAGAATTAATGGATTTTTTCGAGAGCCGTAAAGTTACCTTGAAAGTTGAGCGCCAGTTAAGGGTTTTCCCTGAATCTGATAAAGCCGAAACCATTGTCTCTGTGCTTAAAGGCGAACTTGCAAAATTAAAAATCAGGCAGGAATTTTTGCAGCCGGTAGATGAGATAATTATCTCTGAAGAAAAAAAAGTGCAGGGAGTTAAAGTAAGAGGGGTATTTTTGCCGGCAGAAAAAGTTATAATTGCAACCGGAGGAGCCTCTTATCCTTCCACTGGTTCCGACGGAACAGGGTTAAAAATGGCAAAATCAGTCGGCCATAACCTAACGCCGTTAAGCCCGGGGCTTGTTCCGCTTGTTATAGAAGAGATTTTTATTAAAAGGCTTGAAGGGCTTAGCTTAAAAAATATCCGTTTGATCTTTAATGACGGTAAAAAAAACCTGGCTACTGAAATCGGCGAGTTATTATTTACTTCTTTTGGCGTATCAGGCCCGCTTGTTTTAAGCCATAGCGCAGATATCAGCCAGTGGTGTGCGGATAAGAAAGTCAGATTAAAAATTGATTTAAAACCGGCGCTTAGCATTGAACAGCTTAAAAACAGGTTAGACAGGGAAATTGCGGATTCACCGAATAGGTCAGTAAAGATTTTTTTAAAAAGTTTTCTTCCCATCAGAATGATCGAGGTATTTTTAGAGTGTTTAAAGATTGATGAACAGAAAAAAGTAAATCAGCTTATGCGTCAGGAACGGCTTGATATAGTAGCGTTTCTTAAGAATTTTACGCTTACGGTTAAGGGGCCGCTTTCTATAAGAGAGGCAATGGTTACCCGCGGCGGAGTATCATTAAAGGAAGTTAATCCCCGCACTATGGAATCGCGTTTAGTCGGCGGTTTATATTTCGCTGGTGAAATCCTAGATTTAGACGCGGATACCGGAGGTTTTAACCTGCAGGCAGCTTTTTCTACCGGATACCTAGCAGGAGAGAGCGCTTCAACCGCGTAGGTCGACACTTTTCGACCTACGCGGTTGAAGCAGGTTAATCGGTTAATAAAGATGAGAAAACTATATCTAGCATCAGGATCAAAAGCCAGAAGAGAACTCTTAAAGAGCTTTGGCTTTAAATTTAAGGTACTTGTTACTAAAGTAAAAGAATTAAGGCAGGCTAAAAATATCTCATATGCCGAACTTGTAAAAATAAATGCGCTTAGGAAAGTTCAAGAGGCAGCGGCTTCTGTCAAATCCGGAGTTATTATTTCAGCGGATACGATCATGGTTCAGGATGGCAAAATTTACGGTAAACCTAGAGATTTATCTGCTGCGCGCCGTATGCTTAAAAACCTTTCTTCCCGTCCCCAATGGGTTTATACCGGGCTTGCTGTAATTGATAAAGATAATCAGAAGGTAAAAGTTTCTTATGAGAAAACCAAAGTTTATATGGATAAGCTTGATAATAAGCAAATAGATGCGTATTTTAAACAGGTTTCTCCTCTTGATAAGGCAGGGAGTTTTGATATTCAGGGAAAAGGCGCATTTTTTATCCGGCGCATTGAAGGTTGTTATTATAATGTAGTTGGCCTTCCTATGCGTAAACTTTTTCGCATGCTAAACGAAATGAATATTGGGGTTTTGCTTGTGGCTTGTGCGCTTGTGACTTCTTTAAGCGGCTGTTCCACCGAATACAACATGGTAACCGGTGAAGAAGAGACTTATTATTATAGTACGGATAAAGAAGTTAAAATGGGAGAGTCGATTTCTAAGCAGGTTGAATCAGAATATCCTCCGGTTGAGGATCTTCTGATCCAGCAACGCGTGCAGGAGATTGGTAAAAAAATTGCTGCTGTTTGTGACCGCAAAGAGGTAGGCTATCATTTTAAAGTGCTTAAAAATGATGAAATTAATGCTTTTGCTTTGCCAGGGGGGTTTATTTATGTTAACAGTGGGTTACTTATCAAAACTTCAGGTGATGATGAAGTAGCTGCGGTGTTAGCGCATGAAGTCGGCCATATTGTTGCCCGTCATAGTATTAAAAAATTACAAGGTGTTATGGGATATTCGCTTGCGCGTATTTTAATGGTTGTTGTTCCGCAGGCAGGAGAAGTCGGAGCTACCGCAGACGCAGTTTTTACCGAAATAATCCTGGGCTATGGCAGGGAAGATGAACTTCTTGCTGACAGGCTTGGAGCGCGTTATGCTAAGCTTGCCGGGTATAATCCGCGCGCAATGATCAGCTTTTTAGAAAAACTCCAAGAAACAAATCGTTATAAACCACTTGCGCCAAAGTCATATTTTAAAACACATCCTTATGTTCCGGATCGTATACGAGAAGTGAAGCTGGAATTAGGAGAAAAACTTGATTTTTCCGACTATGTTAATATTGAACAAAAGCCGCACAAATAGGCAACTAAAATATGCTATACTTTAGTTGACAATTTAAGTACCTACTGATAAAGGCAAACCAGTAGTAATGCTGGGACCCCGCCATAAAGCATCGGCGGGCCCGCTGAAGCATCGTAGCGGGGCAAAACGACAGAGCCATAAAATAATATTGGCTGGCTGCGCTGCCAAAGAGAAGAAAATGTATTTTTTTATGCCCCGGCAAATTCTGTGCGGGGTATTTTTATGCGCGCTGTAGTGGCGTTTTTTATCCTGGTTTTTATTACGCTAGGAGGAGTTGTTCCTTTAAGCGCGGAAGATTTTATTACGCATTATAACACTTTGCCAATGCCGCAGGAACTGTGGAGTTATTTAAGGGCAGGGATTCATTACTTAGAAACTTCCTCAAAAGATCTCGCGCCCAGTTTTGCGCATCCTGGCAAGAAGGCATTTGGACAATTAGGCTTATCTCCGGCGGCAGTCAAAGATGTAAAAAGGCTATTTCCTCAATTTCAAGAGATAAACGACGACGTAGTTTTTAAAGAAAGAAAAGTTTACGAAGAGTTTTGTTGCGCTTACGCGGATATACTTTTGCGGCATTACTTAAAACTGCCTTATCAGCAGATGCCGAAGAAAGAAGTATTTTTGATTTTACAGCGTGCCTGGTTTCTTGGGCCGACGCAATATCGGGAATGCCCCGTTTTACTTTTAAGCCGTGAGCAGGCAACTACAAGATATTTATCTTATTTTTAAGAATCCCGATAAAAGAAAGAGAAAATATTTATGTTTAAAAAACTTGCTCATGGATTTACTTTAGTAGAATTATTAATTTCGGCTGCGATACTTACCTTTGTGCTTTGCGGGATCCTGATTACTTACAGTTCTTGCATTACATTGGTAAAGACTTCTAAAAATATAAATAGCGCAACAAATGCCGCGCAAGCCAAGATCGAAGAGATTCGCGCTTATTCGTTTGATGACATAGTAGCAGATTACAATAGCGAAACTTATGCAGTTGACGATATCCCCGGAAGCGTATTAGTTATATATGCGGATGATGCAAATACGGAACTTTTAAAGGTTACAATAAGTGTTTGCTGGAGGCAAGGAAACAGAGTTATTGGAGAAGACATTGATTTAGACGGTGTATTGGACGCCGGAGAAGATGCTAATGGTAACGGGATTATAGATTCGGCAGTAACTTTAGTAACATTAATTACAAGGCCTACGGCATGAAAGCTTTTACTTTAGTAGAAACAATGGTTACGGTATTAATTTTTTCTTTTCTTATTGCGGCTATTTTTGCGGTAATGAATACCGGCCGGTTAAGTTGGTTTACCGGAGATACCTCTGTGGAATTGCGCCAGGAGATTATTAAGGCGTATATGACTATGGAGCGTGAGATTAGGCAGACAAGGCCTTCTCAAACAGATTTAACTGTTAATACAACAACTAATGCGGTTACTTTTACTTTGCCCGTTGATCTTGATGCTGATGGAACAGTATTAGATACAGTAGGACAAGTGGAGTGGTCGGGTAATATTACTTATGCGCTCAACGGAACTAATATAACCCGGACTGCAGGAGGAGTAACTACGGTATTAGGGCGCAACATTAATAGTTTAGAATTTACTCTGTTACAAGTTCCGTTAAATTCTATACAGATTGATATTTCTGCCCAAAAGGTATCAGCAACCGGCCGGACGATTCAGGATAGCGGGCAGATTACAGTTAAAATGAGGAATTAATATGTATACCCTATTAAAAAAAATAAAAGATAACAGAGGTGTGGCGCTTATTACGACGTTTCTTGTGCTTACGGTGCTGCTTATTTATTCTTCGGTGTTTGTAAATGTGAGTATTAGCCAAAATATGTCTTCAAATATTTTTATGAGAAGGGCAGAGTCATTAAATCTTGCTGAATCAGGCCTTGATAATGCGGTGTTTTGGCTGCGCGCTCAGGGTATACCGATGGGTAACCGCATCAATCCTTGGAATGGTGGGGGAGCAGCTTCGTCTTTAGCAGGAGGTACCTATAATGTGGTTATTACTGATATGGGTATTATAGGAGGCACAGGTAATATTCGGCGTTATCAAATCACTTCTACGGGCGCGTATAAGAATACAAACCGCGTATTAACTAAATTTGTCCAGGTTGATAATTTTGCCCGCTATATCTGGTTTACAAACAGCGAAACTTATGGCGGTTCAACTGTCTGGTTCTGGTCGCAGGATCATTTAAACGGCCCGACACATACTAACGGACATTATAATATTTATGGCACTCCGGTTTTTGAAGGGGCGGTGCAGTCAGTAGATGACTATATAAGGTTTTATAATAACGGGAGTAACATTAATTTAAGCGCGACTACAAATTCTCCTTATGATATACCTGATTTTCAGGCCGGGTTTACTTTTGGGGCTGAAACGACTAGTATGCCAGGCCAGGCAACGAGTTTACGCGCCGCAGCTACAACTTCAGGGTTTTTTCTTACCGGTAACTCCAGCGTAGTATTAAATAGTAACGGAACTATGAACGTAACTAATTCTAATAAAGGATGGAATAATCAGAATATGGCTTTACCTGCAAACAACGCGCTTTTTGTAAACAGCGGCACCTTGACTCTTTCCGGGACTTTGTCCGGGAGATTGACTGTTGGCGCAAGTTCAAATGTACTTATTCCCAGTAATATTACCTATAATGATAATCCTGTGACAAATCCAAGCTCTACTGACGCGATGGGTATTATTTCAGAACGTAATGTAATCATAAGTGATACTGCGCCGAATGATCTTGAGATAGACGGTTGTATTATGGCAATGAGCAGTTCTTTTACGCTGAAGAACTATTCTACTGTGGCGGCAAAGGGAACTTTGAGCGTATACGGAGGAATTATTCAGAAGGAACGCGGGCCTGTAGGGACATTTAATGCTTCAACCGGTACCAAATTAAGCGGGTATGCCAAGGATTATTCTTATGATTTAAGGTTTGCGACTAATCCCCCGCCTTTTATGCCGAATACGGGAGATTATAGAACTTTATCCTGGGAGGAAGATTAATTTATGAAAGTAAAGATAATATATATTGCGTTAATTATTGCCATGCTTGCGGGGTTGGTCAGCCTTTGGATAATTAAGTTAATTACAGAGGAAGCAATAGAAGTGCAACCTGAAAAAGCAAAGCAAGAAATAGCGGATTTAAGCCGGGATTCGTTTTCTTCTAATATTGCGCCTTCGACTGCTTCCAGGAAGAAACCGGCTGTCACTCGTATTAAGAAACAGTCGGAAGTAAAAACGGATTCCCTCAAAGAAATAATAGCAAAAAAATATTCTCGATCAGAAAGTAGTAGCTCTGCTGTTGCTTCAAGTAGAAAAAATGAAGAATTTAATGAGGGCTATGATTTCGGAGTGACGGATCTTGGCAAACGTCCCACCAAAGAAGAAATCAAAGAAATGAATGCGCGAGGGGTAATTTTATACTAGAAATTCGTGTCTGCGGGGATAAAAAAGGGGTCAGGCGCTTTTTTAAAAAAGGTGCCTGGCCCCTTTTTTATGCGGAGGGAGGGAGTTGAACCCTCATACCTTGCGGCACAGGCTTCTGAGACCTGCGTGTCTGCCATTTCACCACCTCCGCCTAAGGTTAGAGTATAAGCTACATAGCTATGCCTGTCAAATATAAACATTGCCTGCGTATCTGTTTATTGTTATAATAAAACCTTATTTAGGGAGAAAACCTATGTCTTTTGAGCAAGTTCGGTTAATTGTAGGAGCGATCTTCCAGAGTTTTTTTCTGGGCGCTACCGGGTATTTTTTGGTAAAAAAGCGGATATTGGCTAATGATTGCTTAATATCATTAAGCCGGTTAGTAATATATGTGGCTTTGCCGATGTTTATTCTTTCTCAACTAATACGGGATTTTAGCTTCCATGCTTATCCGAATTGGTGGTTTTTCCCTTTATTAAGCGTTGGAATAACAATTCTAGGTTTAGTTTTAGGAAGGATATTTGCTTATAAGCTCAAGACTAAGGATGAGCGTAATCAATTTATCAGTTTAGTGGCATTTCAGAATGCTGGTTATCTGCCGATTGCTTTGGTTAGCGCCATTTTATTGCCAGAACAAGCAAGCCCGATATTAACGCAATTAGTGCTTTTTCTTTTAGGTTTTAATCTGGTGGTCTGGTCATTAGGCTGGTATATGCTTAAAGAGAAAGATGCTCAAAACCGGAAATTTTCATTAAAAAGCTTGTTGAGCCCGCCGGTGGTAGCAACTTTAGCGGGATTATTATTAATTGCGTTAGGTGCTAAACGTTTTATCCCCCAAGTTATTATAAAACCTATGCATATGGCAGGGGAATGTACGGTGCCTCTTGCGCTTTTTGTTTTAGGAGGAAGCTTGGCATTAATTAAGCTTGAGAATGTCCGTATTAAGGAGATGTTGTTATTAGTATTAATAAAACTTATACTTTTGCCGCTTGTTGGAATTATTTTGGTTTTAAATTTAAAGTTTTCATTTGCTCTTGGCCTGTTGATTATGATGCAGCTGGCCATGCCGCCGGCAGTTTCACTTTCTGTAATTAACCGTAATAATAAAAGCAAAGATATTTTTATCAGCCAGGGAATATTTTTTGGGCATCTCGTTGGTTTATTAACAGTGCCTTTGTTTTTGAGTTTATATTTTAGTATTGCGATGTTAAAATGAGTAAGAATATCACCACTAATCGTAAGGCTTATCGGGATTTTTCGGTGATAGAATTCCTTGAATGCGGAATAGAGCTAAGGGGCAGTGAAGTAAAATCTGTGCGCGCGGGAAAACTTATTCTTGATGATAGTTTTGCCCGTATTGAAGAAAAAGGGGTGACACTTTACCAGGCGCATATCAGCCCATATACGCAGGCAAGTTATTTAAATGTCGAGGAAGACAGGCCGCGGCGTTTACTTTTACATAAACATGAAATTGAAAAGTTAGTAGTTAAGACCGCCCAGCGTGGACTGACACTTGTACCGCTTAAAGCGTATTTTAACGCGCGCGGAATTGTAAAAATAGAGCTTGCTCTTTGCCGTGGTAAGAAACTTTATGACCGAAGGGAAGATATAAAGAAACGGGATAGTGAGAGGGAGATAAGAAGGGTGGGTAAAGAGAGAAGACGGAGTTGATTTGATTTGTCCCTTGCGTAAGCGCTCGTAAATTTTGTCGCCGTCGGCCTTCGGCCAGACGGCTCCAAACTTTACTTCGCACGCTTCGGGACGAATTTTCCGACAGTTAAGTTAGGGAAAATTCGGGGGTGAAAAGGTATCGACTTAGATAAGTTGGATAAGAGTTGCATGCCGCGGACGCAGGGTTGGCCGCGTTAAAAATCCTTGCACAATATAAACGCAAACACAAATACAGTGTTGAACCGTCTACATGCGTATGAGCCAGCAATGGCTTTTATGCCGGTAGCGGGCGTATCAGTCCCACTCTTTAATTAGTGTGGGCCTCGTTCCGGCCTGCCTAAGGGCCGGGTAACGAGACCTAATTTAGGCTGGTTACTGTCGGGGAGGCTTTCCTGATGGTGACGAGAGTTCTAAAAGCCTGCGGCTTGGGTGATCCCGTCAATCGGAATACTCAAGATTAAGGTTTAATAGGTTGACTACGCATGTAGTGGCTTTTATTTAATTGTTTAAGGACGGCGGTTCGATTCCGCCCACCTCCATTAATACAGAGGGAAGAGAAAAGAAGAAAGATTGAAGATGAAGTTTAATGCTGTAATTTTAATAATCACTTTTTTAGCTTTGGGCTTATCCGGCTGCGCGACGGTGCCGCGTAATGATGGTTTAATTTATACCAGATTAAACGGTACCATGTATTTGCCCGCGGTTAATTTATGCCGAATTAATAATGTAAAGTTTGATTTTGATGCATTTACCAGAACCGCATCCCTGACTCAGGATAATCATGTAATTAATCTGATGGCAGGAGAAAAATTTGTAGTAATTGACGGACAGAAAAAAATATTAAATGCCGCGCCGATATTCCATGAAGGGATGTTTTTAGTTTCACGCAGGTTTAAAGATGAACTTTTTGACCCGCTTTTTAAAAAAGATCTTCCCGGACATGAACAAGTGTTCTTCAATTTTAAAAAGATCGTTATTGATGCCGGCCATGGGGGAAATGACCCCGGCGCAATAGGAAAAAGCGGATTAAGAGAAAAAGATGTAAATCTTGATATCACAACGCGCCTTGTTAAATTACTTAAACAGCAGGGTGTAGAGGTTGTAACTACTCGTTCTACTGATAAATTTATCCCCCTTGAAGAGCGCGCAAAAATTGCTAATAAACTAGGGGCTGATCTTTTTGTGAGTATTCATGCAAATGCTAATCGCGCAAGGAGCCTGAATGGTTTTGAGGTTTATTATCTGACTCCGGGTTTGTCTGATTGGCGACGTGCCCAGGAAATTGCTAAAGAAATAAACTTAGATATTGATCCGCAATATCTAGCGCAGGATTCAAAAACATTGCGTGTTATTTTAACCGATCTTTATTGCACAGACAGCCGTGAGGAATCTTTAAGGCTCGGCCGCGTGCTTTGCCGTCAGGTTACAAAGGAACTGGATACTAAAGTATTGGGAGTAAAAACTGCAAATTTTGCGGTTTTAAGAGAAGTTTACATGCCATCAGTGCTTATTGAAGTCGGGTTTCTTTCTAACGGAAATGAAGAGCGCCTGTTAAAAAATAATTATTATCGGCAGCGTATGGCAGAGCTTATTTTTTCAGGTTTAAAAGATTATTCTGCAACCCTTTAACTATGAGGATATTATTCTATGAGTAAAGCAATCGGGGTTTTTGATTCCGGCGTCGGAGGTTTGACGGTTGTAAAAGAATTAATAAATCAGCTTCCGCAAGAAGATATAGTTTATTTCGGAGATATCGCGCGTGTGCCCTACGGCATAAAATCGCGTGAGACAATTATCCGTTTTTCTATCGAGAATATGCTTTTTCTTCTAAAACAGGAAGTAAAGCTGATCTGCGTTGCCTGTAACACTGTCTCAAGTGTAGCGCTTCCTATAATCCAGAAATATTTCCGCGTGCCGATTGTGGGCGTGCTTAGCCCGGGAGCGCGTGAAGCCGTATATGCAAGCCAAAATAAAAAGATCGGTGTTATTGGAACGCGCGGTACTATTAAAAGCCGCGCCTATGATTTAGAAATAAAGCAGCTTGATCCTAAAGTAAAAGTAAAAGCTGTCGCCTGTCCGTTATTTGTGCCGCTTGCAGAAGAAGGATGGACACAAGGAGATGTTCCGTTAAAAATCGCGCGCACGTATCTTGCGCCTTTAAAAGAGGCGGGAGTTGACACAGTAATTTTAGGCTGTACTCATTATCCGCTGCTTAAACCGGTAATAAAAGAAGTAATGGGAAAAAATGTTTTGCTTATAGATTCTGCAAAGCAGGTGGCAATAGAAGTAAAAAAGATTTTAGCACAGGAAGGAATGCTTAATGCAGGTGCGAGAGGCACGCAAAGATTTTATGTCAGTGATAATCCGGAATGGTTTGGCCAGCTTGCAAAGGCGTTTCTTGGGCGTGAGGTTAAGAACGTTGAGAAAGTGACGTTGTGAGGAGAACAGTATGTATTATTTAAGAGTAGAATCGACTTTCAGCGCGGCGCATAACCTGCGTGGATATAAAGGAAAATGTGAAGAACTACATGGCCATAATTGGAAAGTGGAAGTAACAGTTACCGGCGAGACTTTGGATAAGGCAGGGATGTTAATGGATTTTAAAGTAATTAAAAGCTGTTTAAATAAAGTTTTGGATATTTTAGACCATAAATATTTTAACCGTATTCCTTATTTTAAGAAAGTTAATCCTACTTCTGAAAATATCGCCCGCTATATTTTTGATAAGCTTAAAATTAAACTTTCGGCGCTTAAATCTGTTACAGTCTGGGAGAACGCTACTTGCGCGGCTACTTACGAAAAATGAAACATGCCGTGGTTTTGTTATCAGGAGGGCTTGATTCCGCGGTTACACTTTATGATGCATTGAACAAGGGTTATTCCTGTCGGTGTTTAACTTTTGATTATGGGCAAAGGCATGATAAGGAAATTTCTGCGGCAAAGAGAGTAGCAAAGATAGCTAAGTGTCCGATTGAGGTTGTAAAGATTAAATTGCCGTGGAAGGGGTCTGCGCTTTTAGATAAGAAAGTAAAGATTTCTTCAGGGGGCAGGGCACGCCTGCCTTTGGCAGGCAGGGTGTCAGGGGACAGCAAAATTCCAAGTAGCTATGTACCGGGGAGGAACATTATTTTTTTGAGTTTTGCCTTATCTTATGCCGAGGCTATCAAGGCCGAAGCAATATTCATCGGCGCGCATGCGCAGGATTATTCAGGGTATCCTGATTGTAGGCCGGAGTTTTACCGCGCTTTTAGAAAAGCAGCAGCAGCCGGGACAAAGACAGGCGTTGAGAATAAGCCTATAGATATCAAGACGCCGTTAGTAAATAAAAACAAAGCCGGGATCATTAAGCTGGGTAGGAAATTAGGCGTTCCTTTCGGGTTGACCTGGTCTTGTTATGAAGGCGGTAAATCGCCTTGCGGGAAATGTGATAGTTGTTTTTATCGGGAAAAGGGGTTTAAGGAAGCCGGGTTATGACAGGAAAAATTTCCGAGATTTTTAAAAGTTTTCAGGGCGAAGGGCTTTATGTTGGAGAACGCCAGCTCTTTGTGCGTTTTTTTGGCTGTAATTTAAATTGCCGTTATTGCGACACAAAATTAGATCATTTTAGGGAGTATAATATAGAAGAGTTATGCGTAGAGATCAATCGATTGGGAGGAGGTTGCCATTCAATTTCATTTACAGGCGGAGAGCCGCTTACGCAAAAAGATTTTTTAAAAGAAGTCATGGCTTCTACAAAAAAGAACGGTTTCCGTAATTATTTAGAGACTAACGGAAGCCTGCCCGATGCGCTTAAAGAAGTAGTTGAGCATGTAGATATAATTGCCATGGATTTTAAGCTTCCGGGATCAACCGGGATGAAAGATTTCTGGAAGGAGCATAAAAGATTTCTGGAAGTGGCAAAGGAAAAAGAGGTTTTTGTAAAAGCGGTAATTTCAACCTCTACTGCCGAAGCTGATTTTAAAGATGCAATTTCGCTTATAAATCAGTCTAATGCAGCACCTGTTTTAGTGTTACAGCCGGATGCATCGGATAAATCCGGAGATTTAGCAGAGAAGATCCATCGTTTTCGTCAGATTGCTGAGGAAAATAATGTCACAAGCTGCGTTTTATCACAATTACATAAAATAATAGGAGCAAGATGAAGAACAGGGGACATTCAGATTATGAAGGAAAACAAGCTCACATCCGCAAACTTAAAACCCCGCGTATAGAAACCTGGAAGAATCAGTATCCGGAGAAGAATTATGCGATTAATTTTGAGATTCCGGAATTTACCTGTATCTGTCCGAAGACCGGATTGCCGGATTTTGCGGTAATTCGTATTGAATATATCCCAGATATTGATTGCATTGAGCTTAAGTCGTTTAAATATTACATTAATTTTTACCGCGACATAGGCATTTTTCATGAGCATACGGTTAATAAAATTTTAGAAGATTTTGTTAATGCATGTAAACCTCGTTGGGCATCAGTAAGCGGAGAATTTAACTCCCGCGGAGGGATTAAAACTACGGTTTCAGCTCAATATAAACGTAAATGAGAGTAATTAACGCAGAGAAAATTAGAGATTTAATTGCCGATGCTTGCATTAAGGCAAATACAGTTTTGCCTTCCGATGTATTAGCTGCGCTTAAGAAAGCTTATGCTTTAGAAAAAACTGCGCTTTCCAGGAAGTTGGTGGAGGCGATTATCGAGAATGCTGGCGTTGCGAAGAAAAAAGGTTTAGCTATATGCCAGGATACAGGGCTGCCGGCATTATTTGTAGAAATCGGGCAGGATGTAAAAATAAATGGAAACCTGGAACAGGCATTGCAAAAAGGAGTTGAGCAGGGTTATCGCAAAGGATATTTTCGTGATTCTATAGTTAAAGATCCGCTTAGCCGCGGTAGGAGCGGATTTACTCCGGCAGTAATTCATTACGAAATAAAGCCAGGAGATAAATTAAAGATTGTTGTATTGCCTAAAGGATTCGGCTGTGAAAATAAATCAGCTTTAAAGATGTTTAATCCTACGGCAGATATAAAACAGATAAAAGATTTTGTGGTTGAAATTGTCAAAAAAGCAGGGCCTGATGCTTGTCCGCCGTATGTAATTGGAGTGGGGATTGGGGGCACAGCGGAGTTTGCGTGTTTGTTGGCCAAGAAAGCGTTGTTAAATAAGGTCACTGGTCACCGGTCACTGGTTACTAAGTTAGAAGAGAAGATTTTGAATGAGATAAATAAGCTAAATATCGGAGTAATGGGTTTGGGTGGTAAAACTACGGCGATAGGGGTAAATATTTTAACTTATCCGACGCATATTGCGGGACTGCCAGTTGCAGTAAGTATTAGTTGCCATGCATTAAGAAGGGCAAGCATTATAATTTAATGATTAGAATAACTACGCCATTAAAAAAAGAAGAGATTGTAAAGTTAAAAGCAGGTGAAGAGGTGTTTTTAAGCGGAATAATTTATACTGCTCGTGATCAGGCGCATAAAAAAAGCATTCCTTTTGATTTAGAGGGGGTGGTAATATACTATTGTGCTCCAACACGCACTATGCCGGGGCAGATAATCGGCGCTTGCGGGCCTACTACCTCAAGAAGAATGGATAATTTTACTCCCTCACTTCTTAAAGCAGGTTTAAGCGGTATGATCGGAAAAGGTAATCGTAGTAAAGAAGTAGTTGATGCGATAAAAAAACAAAAAGCAGTATATTTTTTAGCTTATGCCGGATGCGGTGCGCTGATAAATAAATATGTAAAAAATAAAAAACTTATTGCCTATCCTGAATTAGGGCCGGAGGCAATTTATGCTCTAGAGGTAAAGGATTTTCCTCTGATAGTGGCGATTGATTCTCAGGGAAGGAATATATATAAAAATGGCGTATAAAAAAATACAATATAAATTTATTTGGATGTTTTTGTTGACTTCCGTGTTTCCTCTTATAATTATTGGATTAGTGGCTGTTAGCCTTTTAGGCAAAATGGCTCATAATCAGGCTGTAAAAGATATGGGGGATGATTTAGCTAATAGTCAGGTAGTTTATCGTAATACCGGGGAACATCTTAAATATGTCATCCATGACCAAAACCGCAGGGTATCTACTTTACTTTATGAAGATCAGGTGGACCTTTTAAAAAACGAATACGCTAAAATCGTAAAGAATGAAAACTTGGATTTTTTTGTGGTAACTGATGCAAAAGGAAAAGTTTTAGTTTCAATGAGTAATTTTGATTTGGAGGGTTTTAATATTGCCAGGACTCTTCGTATGCGGGGGGCGTTAAAGGGAGAAGTTTTTGTTTCTACAGAGATTCTTGATACTGTAGATTTAGATAGGCTCGGGTTAACTAAAAAAGCAAAAATTACCGGTATTGAGAATACACAAGGCTTGGTTTTAGAAGCAGCATTTCCGGTGATTAATCAGAATGAGATTATTATTGGCGCAATGTGCGGCGGTTATCTTTTAAATAATAATAATCAGTTAATTATTAATGATATAGCAAGGCATACTGGTTTAGTTGCCAGTATTTTTCTTAAGGATATCCGGGTTAGTTCGAATGTCCCTTCAAGCGATGGAAAATATGCTATAGGCAGCGTTTTGGATCCCGCTGTTTTTAAAGTTATTCTTGATGGAAATAATTATTCCGGGCCTATAAAAGTCGCAAAAGATATATATATGGCTTCCTATGCGCCAATTTTCAATAATGAAAATGAACTAATCGGCATTTTGGGGATAGGGATGCCGGAGAAGCGCGTGTTTGCTTTGCGGGATGGATTGATCAAAATATTTATTATTGCTGTTATTTGCTCTGCAATCTTATCTTTGCTCTTGGGGTTTTTTATCGGCGGAAGGATGATCCGGTCAGTAAGAAAATTACGTAAAGGCATAGAAGCGTTTGCCAGGGATGATTTTAGCCACAGGATCTCCATTAAATCTAACGATGAAATTGAGGAATTAGCGGAATTTTTTAATAAGATGATGGTTCAGATCCATGAGGCGCGTAATAAGCTGCATGAGCAGGAAAAAATGGCTACTATGGGCAGAATGGCAGCGATTGTCAGCCATGAATTACGCAATGCATTCGCTGAAATACATACCAGTGCCTATTATTTAAAAGAGAAAGTAGCGAAGAATTTTCCACAACTCGAGAGTTCTTTTCGAAATATGGAATCCGGTATTAATTCCGCAGATAATATTCTAAACAGTTTACTTGTGTTTTCTCGCCCCAAGAAGCTTATTTTAGGCGATGTGAGCGTAAATTCTATAATTGATGACGTTTTGGGATCAATTAACCTTGAAGAAATTTGCGAAGGAAATAAGCTGGAGATAAGCAAAGAGTTTGATCCTAATATTGCTATTATAAAAGCCGATGGCATGCAGTTAAAACAAGTAATCATAAACCTGGTTTTAAACGCCACACAGGCAATGTCCGGAGGCGGAAAGTTGGTTGTGCAGAGCAAAAATGAGTACAAGTCAATTAAATTACAGATAAGCGATACCGGCCCCGGGATCTCAAAAGAAATAATGGAAAATTTATTTAAGCCGTTTTTTACTACTAAGAGCCGCGGCCTTGGGTTAGGATTAGCTGTTTGTAAAGAAATAATCGAAGCGCATAAAGGCAAAATCAAAGTTGATACAGAACCGAATAAGGGTACAACTTTTACCATAACTTTACCGGTATAAAAATGATAAAAAAATCTATCCTGATTGTAGATGACGATAAGACGCTTGCTAATGCCATGAAATTGACCTTGATAGAGGAAGGTTATGAAGTGGTTGCGGTAAATAGAGCAGATGTTGCGTTTAAAGAAATAAAAAACAGATTTTTTGATGTAGCGATGCTTGATCTGATGCTGCCTGATACAAAAGGAATGTCTTTGCTTAATTTTTGTATTGAAGAATCACCGCAAACATGTTTTATCATGTTTACCGGTAACGCAAGTATTTCTTCTGCGGTTGAGTCGTTAAAAGCAGGAGCCTATGATTATATCACTAAGCCTTTTGATATAGACCATCTGAAAATAGTAATCAGAAGGGGGATTGAAAAACAAGCACTTTTAAATAGTAACCAGATACTTTTTGAGCGCCTAGAGAAAGAGAAGAAAAAATTAGAGATTGTAATTGAAGCCGGCAGGATATTAAGTAATATTAATAGTTTAGAGGAGCTGGCTGATATTGTGACTGCATATGCTTTAAAAATTTCTGACGCGGAAAAAGCTTCTTTGATGATGATAGATGATGAGGCTGATGAGTTGGTAATCAGGGGATCAAGCGGAATTGATAAAGAAAAACTTACCCAGAGGATGAAAATCGGAAAATTCATCGCCGGTTGGGTTGCCCAGCAGGGAGAAGCGCTTTTAGTCAAGGATATTGAAACCGACCCGCGGTTTAAATTTTATTATACAAAAGGTCCCAGGTATAAAAGTAAATCTTTTATTTCGCTTCCGCTTAAATCGGATAATCAGGTAATCGGGGTAATGAATATTACCGATAAACTGGCAGAGTCTGATATTTTTACGGATGAGGACCTGAGGTATTTGACATTATTGGGGCATGAAGCGGTTGCGCAGATTAAAAATATCCGCCTGCGTGAAAAATTATCTTACCTTGCTATTACCGATAGTTTAACCGGGCTTTTTAACCACCGTTATTGTCATGAACAATTAGATTTTGAAGTCAAGCGCGCTCAGCGTTACCGGCATCCGTTAAGCCTGATCATGCTGGATATCGATCATTTTAAAAGTTACAATGATCGCTTTGGCCATCTTGAAGGAGACCGGGTTTTAAAACAGGTAGCAATGGCAATTAAGCAGAATATCCGTCAGGTTGATGTGCTTTGCCGCTACGGTGGAGAAGAGTTTTTAGTCATCCTGCCGGATACGGATATTGGGGGAGCAAAATTTGTGGCGGAAAAAATTCGTAAATCAGTGTCGCAGACTCCGCTTTTGTTTAAAGAGGAAAAGGAAAAAGTTTTTGTTAGTGGGGGAGTAGCGGAGTTTAGAGATGGTTTAAGCAAAACAGATTTTATCTCCCATGTTGATAAGGCGCTGTATCAGGCAAAGGAAAATGGCAGGGATAAGATTTGTTTGTTTAATGAAAAGAAATGAGGACAAATTTAAGGAGTCAATATGTCTAGAGTTGACGGGCGACAATCAGGCGAATTAAGAAAAATTAATATTCAGCGTAATTACCTTAAATATGCGGAAGGATCATGCCTGATTGAATTAGGCAACACTAAAGTTATATGCAGCGCTTCGGTTGAGGAATCCGTTCCACCGTTTTTAAAAGGTTCAGGTAAAGGCTGGGTTACTGCCGAATATGGAATGCTGCCGCGATCATGTCGTAGCAGAATTCAGCGTGGTAAAGATTCCGGCAGGACTTATGAGATCCAAAGGCTTGTGGGCAGGTCATTACGTACGGTTACGGAAATGTCTGCGATGGGTGAGCGGACAGTCTGGATTGATTGCGATGTAATTCAGGCAGATGGTGGCACGCGTACTGCTGCTATAACGGGGAGTTTTATTGCACTTACCGATGCGCTATATCGGCTGAAAAGTACCGGGATAATTTCTAAGTTGCCGCTTACAGATTTTGTGGCCGCAACCAGCGTAGGGATCATAGGCGGTGAGCCGATGCTTGACCTTAACTATGAAGAGGATTCAAAGGCAGAAGTTGATATGAATGTGGTGATGACCTCTGCTGGAGAGTTTATTGAGATACAAGGGACAGCAGAACGAAAACCGTTTAATCGCGATAAAACAGATATCCTGCTAGACCTAGCGAGCAAAGGTATTAACGAATTGGTAGAAATGCAACAGGGTTTATTAAAAAATATATGGCCGCAAAGATAGAGCTGGTAGTTGCAACACAAAATAAAAAGAAGCTTAGAGAAATTAAAGATTTACTAAAAGGACTGCCTTATAAAGTAAGTTCGCTTGCTGATTATCCGGGTGCGCCGAGGATAATTGAGAATGGCTTGAGCTTTAAAGAGAATGCCGCTAAAAAAGCGCGTGTAGTTGCGCATTTTACCAAGAAAATTTCACTTGGTGAAGATTCCGGGCTTTGTGTGGATTATCTGGGCGGTAAACCCGGAATATTCTCGGCGCGTTTTGCAGGGCTTGGTAAGGATGATTTAAAAAATAATCTTAAGTTACTGCGCTTGCTTAAAGGAGTACCTGCGCAGAAACGTAAAGCGCATTATGTCTGCGCAGTCGCCATTGCAGATAAAGATGGCCTGTTAAAAGTTGTGGAAGGTAAGTGTTTTGGCCGTATCGGAGAAGAAATGCGTGGGAAGGCCGGTTTTGGTTATGATCCGATATTCGTGATTCCGAAACTAAATAAAACTTTTGCCGAACTTGGGTTAAAAATAAAACATACTTTAAGCCACCGCTTTCGCGCGCTTAAAAAGGCAAAAGCTTGCCTTGCTAAATTTTGACAAGTATAAAAGCAAATGCTATACTAAAAAATATGGAAACACAAAACGAAGATAAAATTAGTTACGGCCAGGATAGGAATGAAGAGATTGTAGATATCTTTGCCGATGTCTGCGATTTAGTCACCCGGATGCCGCGTGCTGATGAGCTGATGGCTTTTATGGTGGGAAAATTAAGCAGTTTTTTTTCTGCCCAGAGAGTTTCCATAATGTTGTTAGATGAATCAAAGGAAGAACTTTCTCTGCGCGCAGGGCTTGGAATTGTAGCATCTGACAGGCAGATAAGGTTAAAAGTAGGCGATTCTTTTGGCGGATTAGTGGCAAAAAAAGGCACGCCGCTTCTTGTGCATGATATAGAGAGAGAGTTTCCGGAATTTTCCGGACGGCAGGCCTCAGATTATAAAACAAAATCTTTTATGATTGCTCCGTTAAAGATAAAAGATAAGGTTTTCGGGGTAATTAATATTACTGAAAAGAAAGACGGAAAGGATTTTACTAAGGAAGAGTTGAATATTTTAGGCTTATTTAGCCGCTACTTGGCGCTTTACCTTGAAAATGTTATGCTTCAGGAAAGAAACGAAACCCTTATACAGGTTGATCTCTTAACGGGGATATTTAATCATCGTTATTTTCAGGAGCAGCTTTTAGACGAAGTTTATCGCGTTGAAAGATATCATAGGCCCCTAAGCGTTATAATTATAGACATTGATAATTTTTCTGATTATAATCTCAACCACGGCTATCCGGCAGGAGATAGTGTTTTAGCGCAGATCTCCCGGATCATCAGGGCCAATACTCGGCAAACGGATTTAGTTGCGCGTTTTGGCGGGGAAGAGTTTGCGGTGATTTTGGCTGAAACACGAATGAAAGACGCGGTTGCGGTGGCGGAAAAAATCAGGCAGAAGATTGCCGGTGCGATTTTTACTGAAAATTCTGAACGGGCATCTTCTTTAGGTATGATGCGCCTGACAGTGAGTATCGGAGCAGCAGAACACAGAGTAGGTCTGGCCAAAGAAGAGTTAGTGAGGCATACGTTAAGCGCGTTGCGTGAGGCTAAAGATTCCGGAAGAAACCGGATTTGTATTTATAGGCCGTAAAGTGGTTTTTGTAATACGGGGAGTGGCTCAGTTTTCCGCCACAAAGCTTGGCGGATTTACTGGAT
>CAKKSP010000009.1 GCA_919902045.1 Omnitrophica bacterium GWA2_41_15
TGCGCCGGTGTGCCCTTACTGGGCAAGGAGGAAACATGGGATATCAGGGTGGTGGTGGCGGTGGATTTGGCGGTCCGCGGGAAATGCACAAGGCTGTTTGTTCGGAGTGCAAAAAAGAGTGCGAAGTTCCGTTTAAACCAAGAGATGATCGTCCGATATATTGCAAAGATTGTTATTCAAAGCGTAAGAACGAAGGCCGTTAAAAGTAGGATTAGGGGGGCGTTTCTATGTTTCGAAAATAAACTAGAAACGTCCCTAGTTTTTAATGTGCCGGTGTTGTTTAAACTGTTGCACCCAGCTTTATAGGATGCGCTGGTGTTGTCTATCTGACAAGGAGAATTAAAATGAATAGCTGTACGAGGTGCGGAGAGAAATTATCACATAATTATTTGGTAGCAATGTTTACGATTATAAATGAAAAAAGAAAAAGAATAATTGTATGTTTGAAATGTAAAGAGGTTTTAAATAAAAAAGAAAAATGAGGGAGAGGGATGGAGACGATTGATTGCTTAAAATGCAAACAACAAGATGTTTGTTGCGATTTTGGGGCATGGGTAGATTTAGAAGTTGCTAAAAAAATATTATCTCTTGGATTAAAAGGAGATTTTTACCATCTTGAGGTGGATAAAAATTTTCCTTCCGGATATAAGGTCGGGACCAGCTACGAAGATAATCGCTGTTCTTTTCTTACTCCGAAAGGCTTATGCGCTATCCACAAAGTTGATTATAACCTTAAACCGGTCCACTGTAGAGAATTCCCTTACGAAAACGGAAAATTAGCGCAGTTCGCGGATGTGTTATGCTCGGTAGTGAAATCAAAAATAAAAAAGAAGAAAAATAAATTTTAGTAGTTAATAAATATCGTAATCTAAAATTTGAGGTTAGATAGCCGATGAATATAGAATTTAAGGATTTTAAAATTGGGGATATGCGGATTGAAATTCCCATTATTCAGGGGGGTATGGGGGTACGGGTTTCATCATCAGGTTTAGCTTCTGCGGTATCTAATGAAGGCGGCTTGGGCGTTATAGCTTCTGTTGGGCTTGGCGAAAATGGCGGTGCTTCAACAGGTGATTACGTTACTCGTTCACGAAATTCTCTTGTAAGTGTTATTAGGAAGACGCGTACAATTACTGATAAGCCTTTTGGAGTGAATATTATGTGCGCGATCACCAATTATGATGATTTGGTGGATGCCGCACAGCAGGAGTCAGTGGATGTGATTATTTCAGGGGCAGGGCTCCCGCTTAAATTACCTTCGCTTATTAAGAATAAACGAACCAAACTTATACCGATTGTTTCTTCTGCCAGGGCAGCTAAATTGATTTGCCTTGTCTGGAAGAAGAAATATAAACGTTTACCTGACGCTATTGTGGTTGAAGGCCCCTTGGCTGGTGGGCATTTGGGTTATAGTTTGGATGAGATTAAAGACACTAAACACGTATTTCTTGATAATATTTTGAAGGAAGTATTAGTGGTAGTCAAAGATTTTGAAACTCCGGGATTTAAGATCCCGGTTGTTGCCGCTGGGGGCATTTTTGACGGAGAGGATATTGCCAGAGTTATCCGTTTAGGGGCTAGCGCGGTGCAGATGGCTACAAGATTTGTTTGTACGCATGAATGTGATGTCGCTCATAGTTACAAGGAAGCGTATTTATCAGCTAAAAAGGAAGATATAGTTATTATTAAAAGCCCGGTAGGAATGCCGGGTAGGGTTATTAATAATGAATTTGTTAAAAAGATAGTCAGCGGCCAGCGTATTGATTTTGCTTGTCCTTATAAATGTTTGACTACCTGTGATAATAAAAAAGTTAATTATTGTATCGCTAACGCCCTGTTTAGTGCGGCCTCTGGGCAGATGGATAAAGGATTTGCTATGTGCGGTAGCAATGCCTATCGTATCAATAAGATTGTTTCGGTAAAAGAGCTTTTTACCGAGCTTGTAGAAGGGGCGCGTGCGTCATTAAAAAAGAAAGGAAAATAAATGAGTGAACAGTTCAAACATGATGATTTTTTACCTCAAGCACACGATGAGCAGAATGTGGTGGCTTTGATCAAGCAATTGCAAAAGCAGTTAGTCTTTTTGGAGAAAAAGATAGATATCTTGATCGAGAAGTCTGCACAAAGGCCTTCCGGTGATAGGCCTTTTTCAAGGCCTTTTAGGTCTTTTGACCGCACGCCTCGTCCTTACGATAGAGCGCGTGGCGATGCTCCTGGCCGCCATTTCGAAAAACGCGGCGATTCTCGGGAAGGTAATTTTGCAAGACGTAACGACAGTCCAAGGGAAGGGTTTGATCCAAGAAAGAAGCCGTTTCCTTACAAGCGGAGAGACCGCGCGTAAACAACAAAACAGGTATTTACAAGGAGGAGACAAAATGGGTTTTCAAGGCCGATATGACAGGCAGCCGCAGGAAATGCATAAAGCAGTTTGTTCTGAGTGCAAGAAAGAGTGTGAAGTTCCTTTTAAGCCTAGTGGAACTCGTCCAATTTATTGCAAAGAGTGTTACTCAAAACGAAAAGATAGCGGCCGTTAAAAGAGGTGAATTCTGGGGACACAGTACTTAATTCTAATAGATAAGTATGATGTCCCCAGAATTATTTAGGAAAGATTAGATTGCATGAAGATCCTAAATAAGGAAATTTTAGCTGACAGCCAAGGAATAAGTATAGTAAAGATTACTCTCCTCTCGCCTGATATTGCTTCTAAGGCTAAAGCCGGGCAGTTTGTGGTGTTAATGGTAACAGAAGAAGGAGAGAGAATCCCGCTTACGATCGTAAATGCTGATATAAAGGAAGGCGCGATCGTGTTGATTACGCAGACAGCCGGATTTACCACAAAACAGCTGGCTAATGTCAAAAAAGGCGATACTCTTTATTCACTTGTCGGCCCGTTAGGCCACCCCACCGAGATAAAAAAATATGGCAAGGTAATATTAGTCGGAGGCGGCGTAGGTATTGCAGAAATTTATCCGGTTGCTAAGGCGATGAAAGCCGCCGGTAACTTTGTAACTACTATTATTGGTTCGCGCGCAAAAGAGCTTTTGATCCTTGAATCTGAGTTAAAACAGGTATCAGATGGATTAATTGTTATGACCGATGATGGCTCCTATGGCAGAAAAGGATTTGTTACCGAAGCGCTCAAAGAACTTCTTGAAAAAGAAAGTTATGATCAAGCTTATGCCGTAGGCCCTATTCCGATGATGCGGGCAGTTTCCGTAGTCACGAAAAATTTTTCTGTTCCAACCCTAGTATCACTAAATGCTTTGATGGTTGACGGAACCGGTATGTGTGGTTGCTGTAGGGTAACTGTAGCCGGGAAAGTCAAATTTAGCTGTGTTGACGGGCCGGAGTTTGAAGCCGGAGAAGTGGATTGGATTGAATTATTAAAGCGTAACAGTATATATTCCGATAAAGAAAAACATATTTGCCGTCTAAATAACTTATAATAAACTATGAAAAAGAAGCCCGTAAGCGTAAAAGGGCAAGATAAGAATTTAAGAGTCAAAAGTTTTGAAGAAGTGGTTTTAGGTTTTTCTGAAGCAGAAGTTTTAGAAGAAGCCTCGCGTTGTATTCAGTGTAAAGAAGCGAAATGTATTCCAGGTTGCCCTGTTGGAATTGATATTAAAACCTTCATTAAGCGCCTGACATTAAAAGATTATGCGGGTGCCTATTCCACTATCCGCGAAAAAAATAATTTTCCCTCTATTTGCGGCAGAGTCTGCCCCGCAGAATATCAATGCCGTCGCGCCTGTGTATTTACAAAAAAGGGAGAGCCTTTTGCTTCGCAAGATGCGATCAACATCCATTTTCTTGAAAGATTTGCCGGAGATTACGGCGCAAAAAATAAAATAATAGTTAAGGCTGATAGCAATAATAAATTATCAAAATTTAAAGTAGCGATTGTTGGCTCAGGCCCCGCTGGTTTATGTTGTGCCGGTGAGCTTGCGCGTGGAGGCGTGAAGGTAGTAGTTTTTGAAGGCCTGCATAAGACCGGTGGAGTCCTGCGTTATGGTATCCCTCCTTTCAGGCTCCCTAGAAACATTCTCGATTTTGAAATTGATTCTCTTAAAGAATTAGGGGTTGAAATCAGGCCCAATTATATTATTGGTAAAGCCAAAACCATAGATGAACTTTTTGCAGAAGGTTATTCTGCTATTTTCTTAGGTTTGGGTGCAGGTATACCTTCTTTTATGGGGATACCCGGTGAAAATCTTTGTAATATTTATTCGGCAAATGAATTCTTAACCAGGGTAAATCTGATGTCGGCGCATAAATTTCCTGAATATCATACGCCGGTTAATATAGGTAAACATGTTGTTGTAATAGGCGGTGGTAATACTGCCATGGATGCGGCGCGTGTAGCTATCAGGCTGCAGAATATGAACGGTATTATTTCTGATACAACCATAGCGTATAGGCGCACTGAAATAGAAATGCCGGCGCGCAGGCTGGAAATTGAACATGCCAAAGAAGAAGGCGTTAAATTTCAGATGTTGGTAAAGCCGGAAGAATTTATCGGTGATGATAATGGTTTTGTCACTAAAATGCGGGCTTCTAGGTGTGAATTAGGAGAGCCTGATGCAAGCGGCAGGCGCAGGCCGGTTATTATACCCGGTAGTAATTTTGAGATTGATTGCGATATTGCAGTTGTGGCTGTTGGATTAGGAGCAAATAAAATACTTACTAGCGTTACGCCACGGATTGTTACAGATAAATATGGTGATGTGCAAGTCAATCCTGAGACTATGGAAACTTCTGTTAAAGGAGTTTTTGCCGGAGGTGATATCGTAGGAGGCGAAGGCACAGTTATAGAAGCGATGGGGATGGCAAAAAAGGCCGCCGTTTCAATTATTGATTATCTGTATTATCGGTGGCCTGATCCGTAATCAAAAAAGGCATTTTTTTAAAGAGTTGTTTACTAAATTTTTTGCAACGGTATAATAATATTATGCGTTATTTGGCGTTTTATAAAATCAGTTAGGGATGTTTAAAAAAACGTCGATTTTATTTTTAGTCTCCGCATTATTTTTTACGCAAAATATCGCCTATCCTTCCGATGTTTTTACTTTAGATCCTTTGATCAAAGAAGCTAGAAATAATAATCCTGATATTTTAGCCGCTAAGAAGCGTTGGGAGGCAGCTTTGGCGCGTATTCCGCTTTCGAAGTCTCTTGACGATCCAACTCTCGGTTTTACATTTGAGCGTATACCCCGTGGCACCTTGAAGTTAAACAAAACCATGCCGGATGACCGCATGCTCACTCTTTCTCAATTTTTGCCTTTATTCGGTAAATTGTCTTTAAAAGGAAAAATAGCAGTTATTGAATCACAGATGTTTGCGGCGGAATACAAAGCAAAGGAGTTGGAAGTTATTAGCCAGGTAAGCAATGCCTATTACGAGTTGTTTATGAATTATAAAGAGGGTGAATTAAACCAAGAGAGCCTAGATTTTTTAGAAGGGATTGCAAGGGTTGCAGAGGCAAAATACGTAGTGGGCGATATTTCCCAAGAAGAACTCTATAAAATACATTTAGAAATAGCCCGTTTAAATAATTCAGTACAAAACACAGAACAGGAGCGATCTTCTAAAGAAACCCGCCTGAACATATTATTAAACAGGGATTCCGAGAGCCCGTTAGGCATTCCGCAGCTTAGCGAAGAAGCGTCATTTAACGTCGATATCAAATCGCTATATCAATCGACAATTATGAATCAGCCGGAGTTGCTTATTTTTTCCTATGCTATAGAAAAAAACAAAAACGCTAAACTTTTGGCAAAAAAAAGTTTCTTCCCAGATTTGATGGCAAGCTTTGTGCAGCGCGGTATTGCCTCTGGTGCACTTGGCCCATGGGATATAATGTTATCTTTTAATATTCCGCTATGGTTTTGGGCTAAACAAAAATATCAGGTAAAAGAGGCCATAGCAAATTTAGAAGAAGCAGAGGCAACTTACAAAGCAATACAAAACAAAACTTTTGCGGAAGTTAAAGATCTTGCCGTAAAAATCGGGATTTCCAAGAATAAGATCAAATTATATAAAACAAGCCTAATACCGATATTAGAAAGCTCTATCGAGTCTTCTTTGTCTGCATTCGGTTCCGGCAGAGGAGATTTTATGATGCTTTTGGATAGCAAGCGGATGCTTGTTGAAACCAAAATGAATTATTATAAGGCGCTGGTTGAGTATAATATGGATTTAGCGGATTTAGAACGTCAAGTAGGCGGTAATTTAAGAGGAGTGAAAAATGAAAAATAAAAGAATCATAATTGTTGTTATGTTTTTGTGCTCGTGTTTGTTTTTTACGCATGAGATATATACCCAGGATAAAAATAAAGCGCGTAAGATCATCTACTATCGCAACCCCATGGATCCTGCGGTTACATCCCCTACTTTCATGAAAGATTCTATGGGCATGGATTATATCCCGGTTTATGCAGATGAAGAGAATGCGGATGTGGAGGCAAAAAAAGGGCCAACTGTCAAGATAGAGGAGAGCCAGTTAAAGTTGATCGGCCTGAAAACAGAGCCAGTTGCGCCTATAGCTTTAATGCGCATGATCCGAACCGTCGCCAAGATTGCTTATGATCCGGAATTGTATAATGCTGAAGCCGAGTTTATACAGGCCGTTAAGTTAAAAGATGTTCTCAAGCCCGGATCCCAAGATGCTATCAAGCAAGCTGAAGCGTTGGTTTTGGCAGTAGAATTGAAGTTGAAATTACTTGGCTTAAGTGATCAGCAAATAGAAGAGCTAAGGAGTAAAACGGAACCCGACAAAAGTTTAATTATTTCTGATTCAAGCACTCCGTATTCTTGGGCCTATATTACTATATACGAAAATGATTTGAGAGAAGTAAAGATAGGCGATCATGTGATTTTGAAGGTAGCGGTTTTTCCTGATGAAGAGTTTAGCGGCCAGATTATTGCTCTTGCTCCGGTGCTTGATGCCGATACCAGAAGCGTGCGCGCCAGGGTAAAGGTAGATAACCCGCAAGCTAAGCTTAAGCCGAATATGTTTTTAGATGCATTTATTCATGTTGATCTAGGAGAAAAGCTCGCTCTTCCCAAAGAGGCAGTTTTAGATACAGGAATAAAAAAGATTGCCTATGTAGATTTGGGTAATGGTGAATTTGCTGCAAGGCAAGTAGAGGTTGGGCAAGAAGCTATGGCAATTATTGGCGGTCAAGAACGCAAATTTTTTCCTGTTATTAAGGGAGTAAGCGAAAATGAAATTGTGGTCACAAACGGCGGATTTTTAATAGATTCGCAAAGCCAGCTTAGCGGGGGTATGTCAGCACTGTGGGACAGCACTAGTGAAATAAAACAAGAAGCAACACATGATAAATAAATTAATTAATTATTGCCTGAAGACCCCGTTTGTTGTGGTTGTCGTTTACATCGCGGTTTTTTTCTGGGGGTTTTGGGCGATGGCCAATATTCCGGTTGATGCCATACCGGATATCGGCGAAAAGCAGGTGATTGTTTATACAGAGTGGCCGGGCCGTTCTGCTAAAGACGTTGAAGACCAGGTCACTTATCCACTCTCTGTATCTCTACGCGGAGTCTCGGGGGTAAAAACTATTCGTTCTTCCTCCGCGTTTGGTTTTTCTGAAGTCTACCTTATTTTTAAAGACAATGTAGATTATTATTGGGCGCGTTCCAGGGTTTTGGAAAAGTTAAATCTTGCCGCGGGACGGCTTCCGACGGGTGTTATTCCTGTTTTGGGCCCGGATGCGACCGGTTTAGGTCAGGTTTTCTGGTATACGGTTGAAGGCAAGGGTTATAGTATAGATAAATTAAGAAGCCTGCAGGACTGGTTTATCCGTTATCAGCTTAATTCAGTGGAGGGGGTATCCGAAGTTGCTTCTGTCGGAGGTTTTGTTAAGCAATACCAGATTGATATCGATCCAAATAAGATGCTTGGTTTTAATATTCATTTAGGCGCGGTTTTGGAAGCAGTTAAGAAATCCAATATTGATGTGGGAGCTAAAGTCATTGAAAACAACGCCATGGAATATATTATCCGCGGCTTAGGGTTTATTAAATCTTTGGATGATATTGATAATATAGCAGTAGGTGAGAGCAATGGAACACCGATTTATGTAAAGAATATTGCAACAGTCCAGCTTGGGTCGGAATTCAGGCGCGGCGTTTTGGATAAGGATGGCCAGGAGGCAGTAGGCGGCGTGGTGGTCATGCGTTACGGCGAGAATGCAATGCAGGTTATACACCGGGTAAAGGAAGCGATAAAGGAAATAGAAAAAGGTTTGCCGCCCGGAGTAAAGATTATCCCTTTTTACGACCGCACCGAGCTTATTCATCGTACGATTGGTACGTTAAAGGAGGCATTGGTCCTCGAGATAATAATTACTATGGCAGTGGTCGTGCCGTTTTTGGCGCATTTTTGGGCAGGGATGATGATCTGCCTAACTTTGCCATTTTCTGTGTTAATGGCTTTTATTGCTATGTATTATCTTAAAATAGACTCTAATATCATGTCTTTATCCGGCATAGCTATTGCGATTGGGACACTGGTGGATATGGGTATTATCATGACTGAGAATGCTTATCGTAACTTGCTCATTCATGCTGATGAGATTAAGAATGGGGTAAAAACGCGGTTGGAGGTTATTTTTAATGCTGCCAGCGAAGTAGGCTCGGCGGTAATCACCGCGGTTTTAACTACAGTAGTGTCTTTCTTGGCAGTATTTGCCTTAGAGGCGCAGGAAGGTAAGCTCTTTAAGCCTCTTGCGTATACTAAAACCTTTGCCTTACTTGCCTCAGTAATAGTAGCTTTGACTCTGATTCCAGTACTAAGTATGTATTTTCTGAAAGGTAAATTACGTTCGCCCGAGGAAAACCCGTTAGTGAGGATACTGCAGGGCAATTATGAAAAAGTTTTACGCTGGTGTTTAAATCATAGAACAATTTTTTTGTCTATTCCTGTCATTATATTTGTAGGCAGCCTTATTGTTGTCCCGCGTATCGGAAGGGAGTTTATGCCTGCGCTTGACGAGGGCTCCATTCTTTTTATGCCAGTGATGCGTCCGTCTGTGTCTTTAACTGAGGCAGTAAAAGTAATCCAGATTCAGGATAAGATTATCGATTCTTTTCCTGAAGTGGAAACAGTGGTGGGTAAAGTTGGCCGCGCAGAATCAGCCACGGATCCTGCGCCAGTAGAGATGTTTGAGACTATTATTACTTTAAAACCTAAGAGCCAGTGGCGCAAGGGCATGACTAAAGACAAACTTACAAGAGAGATGGATGCGGCTTTACAGATACCCGGCGTTTCTAATATTTGGACTCAGCCTATCGTAAATCGCATTGATATGTTGGCTACCGGGATCAGGACTTCGGTGGGGGTTAAAGTGTTTGGCCCGGATTTAAAGAAAATAGAAGAAATTGCAACAGAAGTAGAAAAGGTTGTTAAGACTATTCCCGGAGCTGTGGATTTGTATTCGGAGAA
This sequence comes from Omnitrophica bacterium GWA2_41_15, assembly GCA_919902045.1. Taxonomy (GTDB): domain Bacteria; phylum Omnitrophota; class Gorgyraeia; order Gygaellales; family Profunditerraquicolaceae; genus CAKKSP01. The sequence continues at coordinate 9,464 of CAKKSP010000009.1, forward strand.
AATTATAGGAAAGCCTTACATTGAATTTAAGATCAAAAGAGAAGAGCTGGCACGCTACGGAATTTCCATCCGCGATGTCCAGGATGTTATAGAGATTGCTATCGGAGGAGAAAACCTTACTACCACGGTTGAAGGCAGGGAGCGTTATCCGGTGCGCGTGCGCTATGCCCGGGAATTGCGCGATAATATTGACGCGCTTAGGCGCGTGCTTGTCTCTACCAAATCCGGTGCGCAGATTCCTATCGCCCAATTGGTGGATATATATTTTGTTACCGGCCCGGCGATGATTAATTCGGAGAATGGGCTCCTGCGTGCCTATGTGTTAATGAATGTGCGCGGCCGCGATATGGTGGGTTTTGTGGAAGAGGCTTCTAAGGTAGTTGCTAAGGAGATAAAGTTACCTTCAGGCTATTTCCTGCAATGGTCAGGCCAGTTTGAGAATCAGGTACGAGCCAAGAATAAGATAGCCATACTTCTGCCTATAAGCCTTTTAATTAATTTTATGCTCATCTATATGAATTTTCGTTCCATTATAAAATCGGTGTTTATTTTTACCGCTGTTCCGGTGACGTTGGCAGGCGGTGTGTGGTTATTGGCAATCTCTGGATTTAACTTTTCTGTGGCAGTTTGGGTAGGCTTTATTGCGCTTTTCGGAGTTGCGGTTGATGACGGTGTATTGATTACTACCTATCTTGATGACGTATTTAAAGAGCGAAAAGGTAAAATAAAGACGAGGCAGGATATTGTTGAGGCTACAGTGTATGCGGGGTTAGGCAGGATCCGGCCGGCATTTTTGACTACAATTACCACTATCGCGGCATTATTGCCGATTATGTTTTTAAAAGGCACCGGCGCTGAAATAATGCAGCCTATGGCTATACCTTTAATAGGCGGGATGACTATTGAAATGGTCACTTGGTTTATTGTCCCAACACTTTATTCATGGAGAGAAGAGAAGCTGTTAATTAGTAAATAGGAAAATAGGGCCAGGTTGGGCTCAAGTTGCAAATACAACACTTTATTCTGGTATACTA
>CAKKSP010000010.1 GCA_919902045.1 Omnitrophica bacterium GWA2_41_15
TATACCAGACGCTTTCACGCTCCATTGTTATTAAGGGCGCGCAATTTTTGTGGATAAATGATTTGGCTCAGCCGGATAACCTTGCGCTTTTTGGTTCACATGTTAATATTCTACCTATATTGATGGCCGCGGGTATGTTTATACAGCAAAAGATAACTCTCCCGACGGATAATTCGGAAATGGCTCAACAGCAGAAGATGATGGCCTGGCTTATGCCGATAATATTTGGTTTTGCTTTCTATAAGATGCCTGCAGGTTTAGTAATCTATTGGCTAGTAAATAGTATCTTAACTTTGGTTTATCAGATAAAAGTTAAAAAAAGCGCAATATAAACTTATGGAATTTGAAGGACGTACTGTTGAAGAAGCGATTAAAAAAGCGCTGAAGGAATTAAAGCTTCCGAAAGAACAATTAAAAATCGAAGTTTTAGTTGAAGAAGAAAAGGGTTTATTCGGAATGCCTGGTGCAACGCCAGCTAAGATTAAAGTAAGCGTAAAAAAAGGCTTATGATACGGTTTGATACGGTTAGTGAGCACAAATATCTATTGACAATTAGGGTGGGCAGAGAGACAATAAGTTTATTACACCCAGCGCAATCGGAATGTGCGCTGGTGTAGCCTAACTGGCTAAAATTGCTCCGCGTGGAACGTAGCAAAATTATGGGAAAAATCATTGCAATCTGTAATCAAAAGGGTGGGACAGGCAAGACTACAACAGCGGTCAATCTTTCTACAGCTTTAGCTCTTACTGGGAAAAAAGTATTATTAATAGATTTAGACCCGCAGGCAAATACTACAAGCGGACTAGGGGTCAATAAGCACGAGATTAAAAGAAGCATTTATCATCTTTTGTTGGAACAGATTGAAGCAAAAGAAGTTATAATTAATACTAAAGTAGAGAATCTCTATCTTATCCCATCAAATATAGATCTTACAGGTGCAGAGGTTGAATTAGTAAGTGCGCTTGGCAGGGAAAATCGTCTTAAAAAAGGCTTAAGCCAAGAAAAAGAAAATTTTGATTTTATTTTTATAGATTCTCCGCCATCACTTGGACTTTTAACCATTAATGCGCTTTGCGCAGCAGGCTCAGTTTTAATACCGGTGCAGTGTGAATATTATGCGTTGGAGGGACTGACGCAGTTAAATAACACCATTTCCCTGGTTAGGGAGAATCTTAACCCAATTTTGTGCGTTGAGGGGGTTTTACTGACAATGGCAGATTTCCGCACAAATTTAACTAAGGAAATTATTCAGGAAGCAAGAAATCATTTTAAAGAGAAAGTCTATCAAACAGTAATTCCGCGTAATATACGTATGAGCGAAGCGCCTAGCTTTGGTCAGCCAATAGCTTTTTATGATAAAGAATCAATTGGCGCGCATAAATATGCAGATTTAGCCAAAGAGCTGCTTGTGGGAGGTGAAGGATGATGGAAAGAAGAGCCTTAGGAAAAGGTATTGATGCTTTGATTCCGGATCATGAGTCAGAAAAGCACAACAGGATGCAAAATGTGCATCCGGATCAGATCCAGCCAAATCCATTTCAGCCGCGCGAAGAATTTGAACAGGAAGGCATGGATGAGCTGGTAAAATCCATAAAAGAAAAAGGGATTTTACAGCCGATATTAGTAAGGAGAAAAGGAGATGCTTTTGAGTTGATTGCCGGTGAAAGACGATGGAGAGCTTCTAAACTATTGAATTTAAATGAGATACCAATTATTATTAAAGATGTTGAAGATCAAGATTCCTTAGAAATTTCTCTGATAGAAAATATCCAGCGCCGGGATTTAAATGCCATCGAGGAAGCCAAAGCCTATAGTTATTTATTGGAAAAATTTAATTTAACTCAAGAAGAAGTCGCAGATATTTTAGGAAAAGCCCGCGCAACGATTAGTAATGCCTTGAGGTTGCTTAAGCTGCCGCTTGAAATTCAGGATGAAATAAAAAAGGGAAGAATTTCATTTGCGCACGGAAGGACTTTGCTTGAAATAGATGATCCTCTAGACCAGAGAAAATTGGCAGAAGAGATTATTTCACGTGCCCTTTCTGTGCGGGAGTTAGAAAATATCGTAAAGATCAGGCGGCCACGTTCTGCTAAAAGACGCATGGTTAATCCGCTTGCTATTGATCCGATGGTTGCAGTGACGGAAGAAGAATTGCAACAGTCTTTAGGGACAAAAGTTCGCGTTATCCGACGGAAAAAGCGCGGGCATATAAATATTGAATTTTATTCTATGCAGGATTTGGATAGAATCGCACAGTTAATTAAGGAAAGGAAAGGTTAAATGGACCAGGCAACTTTGATTTTAATTAAGCCCGACGGGCTAAAGAAGTCATTGACCGGCAATATACTTACGCGCCTGTCTGAAACTAAGCTTGAGATTGTTGCTGCTAAGATGGTGAGGGTCACCGAAGAATTAGCTACGGAACATTACCGGCATCTTAAGAGTAAGGCTTTTTTCCCCGAGTTGATTAAGTATATTCAGGGAGAGATGCATGATCGTCGTAAAGTTATGGCACTTATTTACTGGGGTACAGATTCTATTAAAAAATGCCGGGAGTTGGCAGGTGCTACTAACCCTGAAGAAGCAGACCCTACTTCTATTCGCGGTTCCTACGGCAGGATTCTTACCACTGGTTTGTATGAAAATGTTGTGCATGTTTCATCTAATGAATCCGAAGCAGAAAGAGAAATAAAGCTTTGGTTTATGCCGGAGGAGATTATTGTGGATTTATATCCATCTAAGATTATCGTCGAGAAAGAGCGTAAGGTGCAGGCATGGGCGTAAAAAAAATTAAAAAAGCTGATTTTCAAAGTATGACCGGATTTGGTACTGCGACTGGTTCGCTTGCGCGTTTTGGCACTGCTTCGGTAGATTTACGTAGTTCAAACCATAAATATTTAGAGATTGTTTTGCATTTGCCCAATGGTTTTATGGTGCTTGAAGATTATTTAAAGAAAGAGGTAGAAAAAATAATCAGCCGCGGCAGGATTACCCTGGTGGTTAATGTGGGCATTAACCCTTTCCAAAAAGTATCGGTGAATAAAGGGCTTTTTAAAGATTATTATCGCTCTATCAAGGATGTGCAGAATGAATTCCACATTAACGGAGAAATCGGAATTGCGAATCTTTTAAATTTGCAGGGAGTTTTGTCTTTGTGCGAAGATAAGGCTGACGCGAGAAAATATCTACCCGAGCTGAAGAAAATATTCCAACCCGCGCTTGAGGGCCTATTAAAATCAAGAAAAAAAGAAGGGCAGGCTTTGCGGGTTTATTTAAAAAACCATGGCCGTAAGTTAAAAGAAGGGCTTGTGGCGGTTACAAAAAGATTTAATCATGTAGTTGCTGAAAAAGTAAAAGTTTTAAAAACAGAGGATGAAAAAAGCTGTTTCTTAAAAAATTCTGATATTGGCGAAGAGCTTGAACGCCTGGAATATCATATTCGTAATTTTATACATAAGTTGGATACCGGCGGAATATTGGGAAAAGAGCTTGATTTTATTGCCCAGGAAATGCAGAGAGAAACAAATACCATCGGCGCCAAATCCTGTGATGCGGTAGTCTCGGGGCATGTAATTCAGCTTAAAAGTGAAGTAGAGAGAATCCGCGAACAGGTACAGAATGTTGAATAAGTGAAGGATTTTATCGGCACGATTTTTGTTCTTTCCGGCCCGTCAGGCTCAGGTAAGACAACCTTAGCCCAACGTGTTGTTTCTGCCCCGGAATTTAAAACCTTTCTTAAAAAATCTATCTCTCTTACTACGCGTTTGAAACGTTCGGGAGAGTATCAAGGCAAAGATTATTATTTTGTTGCCGAGCAGGATTTTAAAGATTATTTGCATAAAAAGAAAATCCTTGAATGGACCCGGTATCTAGGGTATTATTATGCCACCCCTAAAGATAAGGTAGAGCAGGTTCTTTTGTCAGGTAAAAGCCTGGTGCTTTGTTTGGATGGTAAAGGAGCAACCCGGATTAAGCGGATTTATCCGGATAATAGTGTAACCATATTTATAAAACCTCCTTCTATAGGAGAGTTAAATAAACGTATACGTAGCAGAGGTTGCAAGACCAGAGATGAGGAAATTAAAAAAAGGTTAGCAATCGCCAAGCGGGAAATCAAGGTAAGTGCAAATTACGATTATATTATAGTAAATAAAAATTTAGATACGGCGGTTAATAAATTAAACAGCATTATTCGTCGTTACATTAAAGCGAGGTGATATATGTACGTACCACTTGAAAAAATGTTGGACAAATGTAATTATTCTGTCTACAAATTAGTGACTGTGGCTTCAAAAAGAGCGCTAGAGATTGCCGAAGGCCAACCAAGGCTTGTAGCTGCAGGGACTTTCGAGAAACCTTCAAGTATCGCGCTTTATGAAATTGCCGCAGGCATGGTTTATCTGAAGAAGACAAAAGGATTAAGTCCTGTGGTAGGTATATAGGTTATAGTAGCCATATGAAGGCAAAAGAAATAATTTTAGCTGTTACCGGAAGCATTGCTATTTATAAATCCTGCCAGATACTCAGATTGTTTAAAAAAAACGGATTCTTGGTAAGTGTAGTGATGACTGAAGAAGCAAAGGAGTTTATCCGGCCTTTGCTTTTTGAGCAATTAAGCCAAGGTAAGGTTTATAGCGGCCTTTTTACCTCGCCCGATGTTTGGAATGTGGAGCATGTGTCTTTGGCAAAAAAAGCAGATCTTGTGTTGGTAGCACCTGCCACTGCAAATATTATTGCTAAGGTTAATAGCGGCCTCTGTGATGATTTATTAAGTTGCCTGATTGCTGCTACTAAAGCAAAAGTTGTTTTTGCTCCGGCGATGAATGAAACGATGTATTTTAATCCGATCACACAAGAAAATATTAAGCGTTTAAAAACCCTTGGCTATAAATTTATTTCACCCAAAAAAGGTTTACTTGCCTGCGGCGATGAAGGTATGGGGTGTTTAGAAGAACCGGAAGAGATTTTCGCGCAGGTAAAAAAAATTTTGGCGTGATTGGGTTTGGCGTGGTACCCAAGTGGTTAAGGGAGTTGTCTGCAAAACAACTATTCACCGGTTCAAGTCCGGTCCACGCCTTTGATATAGAGTTGTCTGTCCCGCCGGAATACAAAAGACCATGCGGGATCCCGCCTGCAAGTTAAGTTTTTCGGCGGGACAAAACAACTATTCAGCGGTTCGATCCCGCTCGTCGCCTAGAATTGCCCGCTATAACAAGTCGGCAATTCATCCCGCAGCCTACGACTAAATTCTGGAACCGTCTGGGCGAAGCCCGACGGAGACAGAATTTAGGAGTGTATAGGCAAGGGATAAAAATAACTAAGCGACAAAATTTACGAGCGCTTTGGCAAGGAGTAAATAACCGACGGCGACAGAATTTACGAGTGTTTAGACAAAGGGTAGAATTTGTTCGACACTAAGTATGCATAGTTTGGAGTCATTGCGAGGAGCCGAAGGCAAGGAAGCAATCTAAAATAAGATTACTTCGGCACTTTGTGCCTCGTAATGACATAATTTCGGGGTGCTTAGCTCAGTTTCCGCCATTATAGCGTTGGCGGACCCGCCGAGATTTGTGGCGGGGGTTAGAGCGCATAAAAGTTGGGCTCATAGCTCAGTTTCCGCCATTATAGCGTTGGCGGACCCGCCGAGATTTGTGGCGGGGGTTAGAGCGTATAAGATTTGGGGTGCTTAGCTCAGCTGGTTAGAGCGTTTCCTTGACATGGAAAAGGTCACGGGTTCGAGTCCTGTAGCGCCCACCATAAAAATTGTGTAATGTGCAGAATATGAATCTAGATATACTAAGGCATTCTTGTTCACACGTCATGGCTCAGGCGGTAAAAGAGCTTTGGCCGGAGGTTTTACTTGCTATTGGGCCGTCGATAGAAGACGGATTTTATTATGATTTTGATAGGAAAACTCCTTTTACCGACGATGATTTGATGCGCATTGAAGAAAGGATGTGTCAGATTATCGGCCGTAACCAGCCTTTTATACGTAAAGAGGTTTCTAAAAAAGAAGCGCAGGATTATTTTACGGGCCTTAAAGAAGAATACAAGCTTGAGCTTTTAAAAGAAATTCCCGACGAGAAAGTCACCTTTTATAAAACAGGGGAAGATTTTACGGATTTATGCCGTGGGCCGCACATTGATTCAAGCGCTCAGATCAAGGCGTTTAAACTTTTATCTGTAGCAGGAGCTTATTGGCACGGGATAGAAACAAATCCGATGCTGCAGCGGATTTACGGCACTTGTTTTAATAGCGAAAATGAGCTCAAGGAACATTTGCAAAATTTAGAAGACGCAAAGACCCGCGATCATCGTAAGCTTGGCCCTGCCTTAGAGCTTTTTGATATCTATCAGGAAGAAGCAGGCCCGGGATTAGTTTTTTATCATCCTAAGGGAGCGATGCTACGTAAAATCATCGAGGATTACGAGCGTAGCGAGCATTTAAAACGTGGGTATGAGATTGTTATGACTCCGCATATTATGCAGGCTTGCCTTTGGCAGACCTCTGGCCACTATGAATATTACAAAGAAAATATGTATACTTTTAAAATAGAAGATAAAGAGTTTGTGTTGAAGCCGATGAATTGCCCCGGCCATATCCTGATTTATAAATCTAAGACGCGTAGTTACCGGGACCTGCCGATTCGTTTTTTTGAATTAGGTACGGTTTACCGTCATGAAAAAACAGGCGTATTGCATGGGCTTTTACGTGTGCGTGGGTTTACCCAGGATGATGCGCATATTTTTTGCCTGCCATCTCAACTCAAGGATGAAATCAAAGCAGTTATTGATTTTGTCTTTGACACAATGAAGATTTTCGGGTTTAATGATGTAGGGATAGAGTTAAGTACGCGGCCTGTGAAATCCATAGGTACAGATGAGGATTGGGCGCTTGCTACTGCAGCGCTTGAGGACTCCCTAAAAGATAAAGGCCTTGAGTATGAGATTAACGCTGGAGACGGCGCTTTTTACGGGCCAAAGATCGATATCAAATTAAAAGATGCCCTAAAGCGTAAATGGCAGTGCGCAACTATTCAATGCGATTTTTCCCTGCCTAAGCGTTTCGGCCTTGAATATATTGATAGCGACGGAAAAGCCAAGCAGCCGGTAATGTTGCATCGAGTAATATTGGGAAGTTTAGAACGTTTTATGGGCGCGTTGGTAGAACATTACAATGGTAATTTCCCGCTATGGCTAGCTCCTGTGCAGGTAGCGGTAATTCCTATAAAAGATAGCACTAAGGCCTATGCGCAAAAAATAACAGAGATGCTTCTAGAAAAACAATTTCGTGCAGATATTGACGAACGTAATGAAACCTTGAATAAACGTATTGCTCAAGCGGAGCTCGAGAAAGTCCCCTATATTGTGATTGTTGGAGACAGAGAAGCGGCCAAGGAAGCTGTTTCTGTGCGTAAAAAAGGTAAGGGCGATATCGGTATTATGGGAATAAATGAATTTATTGGGAAGTTAGAGGAGGAAGTAAGGAATAAGAATATTGATTGTTCCTCGCCTATACGCTCGTAAATTTTGTCGCCAGTCTCGCCTTCGGCGGACGGCTCCAATATTTACTTCGCAGGCTTCGGAACTAATTCGTCCCGACCGAGCCAAAGGCGAGCGTCGGGACTCATTTAGGAGGTGGTAGCTATAAAAAGTTACATTCGCATTAACGACGCTATTCGTTCACCGCAGGTGCGCTTGATTGGCCCTGACGGAAGCCAGATGGGTATTGTGGCGGTACGTAAAGCTCAAGAGATTGCCATTCAGCATGAATTAGATTTGGTGGAAGTGGCAGCTCAGGTTACTCCACCGGTTTGCCGTGTTATGGATTTCAGCAAATTTAAATACGACCAGGAAAAAAAAGAACGGCAGGCAAAAAAACATCAAAAGCTTGTGCGGATGAAAGAAATCCGGGTAAAGCCGAATATTGATATTCATGACTATGGCGTGAAGCTTAAACAGGTGCAGGTATTTCTTCAGAAGAAAGATAAGGTTAAAATCAATCTTTTCTTCCGCGGACGTCAGATGGAGCATATGGATCTGGGAAGAAAAATTCTGGATAAATTTATTGCTGATACCCAAAACGACGGCCATATAGAAAAAGCGCCGCTTTTGGAAGGCAAGATTATGTCACTTTTGATTGCACCGAAGTAACCTCACTAAAGAAGGAAAGATAAATGCCTAAATTAAAAACTAAAAAGGGAGTAGCTAAACGTTTTCGTTTGACTAAAAGGGGGAAAATTAAATACAGAGCAGGTGGCAAAGGCCATCTTTTGACCAACAAAAAAACCGCGCGCGTGCGTAAGCTGCGAAAGGCGAAAGTCCTCGATGATAAAAAGAAAGAAAAATATCTCAAGAGGATGCTGCCTTACGGTTAGGAAGGGAGTATAAGTAAAAATGGCAAAAATTGCACACAGTGTAGCAACCAGGAAAAGAAAGAAGCGCCTTTTAAAACGAACAAAAGGATTTTGGGGAGACCGTAGTAAGCAATTCCAGCAAGCGCGCCGCGCTTTAATGCATGCATTAGTTTATGCGTACCGCGATAGGCGCAATAGAAAACGCGATTTCCGTCAGCTTTGGATTACAAGGCTTAATGCAGCTTGCAGGCAGGAAGGGCTTACTTATAGCCAGTTTATTCATGGCCTGAAAAAATCTCAAGTGTTACTTGATCGTAAGATTTTAGCGGATATTGCCGTAACTGATTCAAAGGCATTTGCCAAAATTTTAGAAGTAGCGAAGAAGAGCGTGGAAAAAAAGTAATTGAGGGAAAAATAATGCACGTAATTATCGTCGGATGCGGGCGAGTAGGATCGGAATTAGCGAAATTGCTTTCTTCGGAAGGCCACGATGTAGTGATTATTGATCGTAATTCTGCTTCACTTGACCGCCTTGGCAATGCTTTTAACGGCCTTACGCTTACAGGAAATGGTTTTTCTTTAGAGCTTCTAAAACAGGCAGGGGTTGAAAAGGCGCAAGCTTTTTGTTCATTAACAAACGGCGATAATACGAATCTGATTTGTGCTCAGGTTGCCAAAAAAATATTTAAAGTCCCGAAGGTGATCGCGCGGGTTTATGACCCGCAGCGGGCGCATATTTATGCAGCACTTGGGCTTGATATTATAAGCGGGACTATTCTTTTTGCGGCAATGTTGCGTGATAAAATTATTGAAAGCCGATTCTCTAGTTATTTGATCGAAAGCAAGGAATTGGGAATTCTTGAGATAGAAATAAAAAAAGAGCTTGCCGGTAAAACAGTTAAAGAAATAAATGTCCCGCAGGAATTTCTGGTAGTAGCTATAAGAAGGCTTTCCGGGGTAATTTTACCTGAACCCTCAACAGTCTTAAAAGAAAAAGATACTATTATGGGAGCAGTAAAAGTTACTAGCTTAAATAAAATTAAAGAAAAGCTGGGGATTTAAGGTATGTATATTATCGTAGTCGGAGCAGGTAAAATCGGGTATTTCTTAGCCAAAAGATTATGCGCCGGAAAACATACGGTAAGTATTATTGATAAAGACAAGGAAGTATGTGAAGAGCTGGCGCGTAATTTAGCGGATGTGCTCGTAATTAACGGAGATGGATGCGACCCGAATATTTTGGAAGAGGCAGGGGTAGGCCGCGCTAATGTTTTGGCCGCAGTAACCGGAGATGACGAAGATAACCTGATAATCTGCCAGTTGGCCAAAGAAAAATTCGGGCTGCAACGCACTGTAGGCAGGGTTAATGATCCTGATAATGAGCATACTTTTGCTGAACTTGGCATAGATGTGCCGGTTGATTCGACTAAGATTATTGCAAAAATCATTGAGGAAGAAGCATCGTTTTCGGACTTTGTGAATTTGATGAGTTTTAAGCGCGGGAAGCTTGCTATTGTCAGAGTAGATTTGCCAAAAGATTCGCCGGTAATTAATAAACAGATACATGATATTATCTGGCCGGAGAATTCCGCTCTGGTTTCAATTTTGCGCCAGGAGGAAGTGATTATCCCTAAAGGTAACACCGTGCTTTTATCCGGGGATGATGTTATTGCCATTACTTTAATAGGAAATGAGCCGCAAATTTTAAAACTCTTAGCAGGTTCTTTATGAAGACAAAAGCTTTCACCCTATCAGCGTTAGGTGTAGTTACAGAAATAAGTTACGCCCTTTCTATATTGGCTGTGGCACTTATGCTTTCGTTTCTTTTTTTCATTTAATCTGCCATGCTCCTACGCCCCAGTTTCCAAGACATCCGTAATATAGGTTATTATTTAGGTAAGATTATCGTGGGTTTGGCGCTTACCATGCTTATTCCGATTTTAGTTGGTTTTTTATGGCATGAGCCGGAACCGGTAATTGACTTTTTTATTGCCGCGGAAGTTTCTTTAGTCGTCGGGCTTTTGTTAATGAAGTTTTGCTACAGCCAGAAAGATTTAAGTTGGATGCAGGGGATGATCGTAGTTGCTCTTTCCTGGCTCGTGGCAATGGTTTTGGGCGCTATTCCTTTATACCTAAGCGGCCATTGGCACAGTTTTTTAGATGCTTGTTTTGAAGCAATGTCTGGTCTTGCCACCACAGGATTAGTTTTAGTGCAGGACCTGGACCATTTGTCTCATAGCCATAATCTTTGGCGCCATCTGATTATGTTTATAGGCGGCCAAGGCATAGTAATTGTTGCGCTTTCATTCTTTGTTAAAGGGTTTTCCGGGGCTTTTAAGATGTACGTGGGAGAGGCAAGAGATGAAAAGATCCTGCCGAATGTAATACACACCAGCCGTTTTATCTGGTTGGTTAGTTTTACTTATTTAGCTCTGGGTACGATTTCACTTGGCATAACCGGGATTGCTTTAGGAATGCCGTGGCAGGAGTCTTTTTTCCACGGCGCCTGTAATTTTATGGCTGCTTTTGATACAGGAGGGTTTACTCCTCAATCACAAAATATCCTTTATTATCATAGCTTATCATACGAAGTCGTTACAATGGTGCTAATGATATTGGGGGCGATTAATTTTAAGATGCATTATCAAGCCTGGATAGGAAACCGTAAAGAAGTTTTTCGGGATATTGAAATGTTGGGATTTTTTACTACTGTCATTATTACCTTTTTTATTGTCGGGGCAGGGTTAGTGCAAAACAGCACTTATCAGCAGGGGATAATTTTATTCCGTAAGGGGTTTTATCAACTTATTTCCGGCCACACCGGGACCGGTTTTCAGACAGTTTATCCTAGCCAATTTATTGCTGAATGGCCGCATCTGTCTTTAGTGGGTATAATTATTGCCATGGCATTGGGAGGCGCAGTATGTTCTACAACCGGGGCAATAAAAATGTTGCGCATTGGGATTATTTATAAGGCACTGATGGAGGATATAAAAAAAATCATTCTGCCGGAGAAAGCGATTTTAGCGCAGAGATTCCATCATATAAAGACTTTGTTTTTAGAACAGCCGCAGGTGCGCGCGGCTTTTTTGATTACCATATTATACCTTGCGCTTTATGCATTAGGTACATTAGCGGGGATGTGGTTTGGTTATCCGTTTTTAAATTCTTTATTTGAATCTACATCTGCTGCGGCGAATGTTGGCCTTTCTTGCGGGATTACAGAGGTGAATATGCCGGCTGCGTTAAAAATTACTTATATTTTTCAGATGTGGGCAGGCAGGCTCGAGTTTATGTCGGTATTTACACTTTTTGGATTTTTTCTTGCGCTATTAAAGGGTAAATAATGTCAGCAATCTTAAAGAGAATTGCATTTTTATTTTTAATTGTTTTGCTTCCGGTTATTGCCCGGGCAGAGCAACCAGTAACAAGTGTAGAGCTACTTAAAGACGCTTCTTTTTATAATGCGAAGAAAATAATTTTTGAGGGAGAAGTAGTCGGCGATATTATGATCCGAGGCAAATCCGGGTGGATTAATGTTAATGATGGGGGAAATGCTATCGGAGTTTTTGCAGCTGCTAATTTTCTTAAAGATATTGATCAGGCAGGCCGGTATGGAAAAACAGGTGATCTGGTGCAAATTTTTGGGGTATTTAATCGTAGTTGTACGGAGCACGGAGGAGATTTAGATATTCATGCTTTAAATATACAGCGTATTAAAGAAGGAAATAGCACAATAAGAAGTATTCCGACGTTTAAACAAATTATATTAGTGCTTTTATCGGTAATACTGATAATAATATTATGGATATCCAAGGACTCAAGAAAACATTAGAAGAAGAGTTTGCTAAGGTTAATTCTTCCCAGGAATTAGAGGCGCTGCGTATTAAGTATTTAGGCAGAAAAGGCGTTCTGGCTCAGTATACTGCCTATATTCCGACCCTACAGCCTTCAGAGCGCGCGGAATTCGGGAAGAAAGTAAATGAATTTAAAATTTTTTGTTGCGAAATTCTCAAAGAACAGGTTGAAAATAAAGTAAGCCTTGAGAAGAGTGTTGTAGAACAAGATTTAGATCCTGGGTTACCTAGTTTTACCTTTGAGCCTGGCCGGTTGCATCCTATCACGCAAGTAATTGATGAAATTTGTTCGGTGTTTAAACGTATGGGTTTCTGGATAGTGGAAGGCCCGGAGGTAGAAACAGAGTATAATAATTTTACCGGATTGAATATTTCTCTAGATCATCCTTCCCGCGATGCGTTCGATACGTTTTATTTAAAATCAACCCGCAAACTGTTACTACGCAGCCATACTTCTCCAGTGCAAATTCGGGTAATGAAAGAACAAAAACCTCCGTTAGCAGTAATTGTGCCGGGTAGAGTGTACAGGCCTGATGCGGTTGATGCCAGCCACTCTTTTATGTTTCACCAGATAGAAGGATTTATGGTACAGGAGGGAGTGAATTTTTCCCAATTAAAAGGAGTATTAGAAGTATTTGCAAAAGAGGTTTTTGGGAAAGAAATAAAAATGAGATTCAGGCCGCACTATTTTCCTTTTACTGAGCCTTCGGCTGAGGTTGATATATCGTGTATTATCTGCGGGGGAAAGTCAGGGGACAGTGAAAAGAAAAAATGCTCTGTTTGTCACGGAAAAGGATGGCTTGAAATTTTAGGTTGCGGCATGATCCACCCTAATGTTTTTAAAAATGTTGGATATGATAGTAATAAATACAGCGGTTTTGCTTTCGGTATGGGAGTAGAAAGAATCGCAATGCTGAAATTCGGCATTGATGATATTAGGTTGTTTTTTTCTAACGATTTAAGATTTTTGAGGCAATTTTAAAATGAAGGTAACTTATAATTGGCTAAAGGAGTACTTGGATTTTTCTCTCGGGGCGGAAGCTTTGGCTAGTAAGTTTACAGCAATAGGACATGAAGTAGTGGGGATAAAAAAGGAAGCAAAAGATACGATTTTTGAGTTAGAGGTAACCTCAAATCGTCCGGATTGTTTAAGCGTTGTGGGTTTAGCGCGGGAAATTGCCGCAGCTACGGGCAAGAAGATGAAATCTGGTTACAAGTTACAAGTTACAAGCCACAAGTTAGGTCATGAAAAAGTTAACTTTAAAATACAAATTGAGAATAATAAAGATTGTCCTTTATATACTGCAAGCATTATAGAAGGTGTTAAAATTGGCTCTTCTCCAGAATGGATTAAAAATAGGCTCGAGCTTATCGGCTGCCGTAGCGTTAACAGCATCGTTGATATTACTAATTTTATTTTATTTGATTTGGGGCAGCCTTTGCATGCCTTTGATTTAGACAAGATAGTTAGCCAGTTCCCCGGTTTACCAGTTAGCCAGCTAGAGATAATTGTAAGAAGAGCAAAAAATAACGAGGAGATAGTTACTATAGATGGTATAAAAAGACAGCTTAATGAGGATATATTGGTTATTGCAGCCGCTATTAAACAACGAACCGGCCAGCCGGTCAATCGGTCAACCGGTAAACCAATTGCTATCGCTGGAATTATGGGAGGAAAAGACACGGAAGTAACTTCTGATACCCGTAATATTTTACTTGAGGCAGCAATCTTCCATCCGGTCCTAGTGCGTAAATCCAGGCAGTTTTTAAAATTAAACAGCGATTCTGCATATCGATTTGAACGCCAGGTAGATATTTCAGGAATTGATTTTTCCGTAAGAAAGGCAGTAGCATTAATTAGTGAGATTTCTGGTGGTAAAGCCGTCTTTATGAAGAAAACCCCGAATACGAAGATACCCGCTTACAGTAAATCTTTTTCATTTGCTTTAGCAGGGATAGAAAAAAAACTTAATATGAAAATCGGTTATTCTAAAGCAAAAAATATTTTAGAGGGTTTGGGATTTAAAGTAACAAGCCCTTTAAAAGGAAAAATATCTGTAAAAGTTCCTACCTTTAGAAACGATATAGAAGGCGCACATGATATTGCAGAAGAATTCGCCCGGATATTGGGTTACGAAAATATAGTCGTTCGGCTTCCCAGGATAACAGCTAAACCACAAGAAGAGAAATTAGTAAATTTTATATCCCGATTAAAACAACTACTTTCGGGCTTAGGCCTACAAGAAGTAATTACTTATACATTAACAGATCGTGACTCCCTATCTTACGTTAGTAAAGAGGAGCCGGTAGAGATTTTAAATCCTCTCAGCAAAGAGCAGGAAGTTTTGCGTACCAGTATTATCCCGGGATTGTTACGTTGTGTAGCAGTTAATCTTAATCAAAAACAATCAAAAATAAATATTTTTGAAATTTCAAAAATATTTAAATTTGAAGAAAAAACAGGTTGTAAGGAAACTACTATTTTAGGGATTATAGCCTGCGGCGGAGAAAGGGTTTATACCGGTAAAGATACAATCGAGAAGGCGTTTGATTTTTATTATTTAAAAGGCATCGCAGAAGTAATATTAGCGCGCTTAGGCATAAATGGCATTCGTTTTATACCTCAGGAAGAACCAGGGGTTTTTTCTATTGGCACTTCCGGAAAAAAGCTGGGAAAAATATTTCCTGTTTCTCAGAAAATTCTTTTAAAGTTTGAGATAAAATATCGTCAAATCTGGATGCTGGAATTTGATCTGGAAGAAATTTATACACAAGTTAGCGCTATAAAGAAATTTACTCCTCTTTGGTTATTTCCGGAAATTACCCGGGATATAAGTATTGTGGTAAAAAATGTTATTTCTGCGCAGGAAATGGTTAGAGCCGCTAAACTTGTTGAGCAAGGATTGTTAAAGGAAGTTTTTGTTTCGGATTTCTATCGAGGTGATCAAATTCCCGCTGATTCTAAAAGCTTAACTATTTCTTGCGTTTATCGGGCGCATGACCGGACGCTTACCGAAGCTGAAATCCATCCGGTTCATGAAAGAATTTCTGCGTTTTTAGTTGAAAAATTTCAAGGCTTATTACGCTAGGCTTGTGTGCGGCAGTAAATACGGCTTTCGAAGTCCACTTCTTCAAAAATTTGTTTTGCTTCCCAAAGTAAAGTTTCTGTTTTTCCTAATATTAGGTGCCCTCCTACTTGCAGAGCTTTATAAAATTTCATAATTAGTTGTTCCTGCAGGTCGCGTTGAAAATAAATAAATACATTACGGCAGAGGATAATGTCCATGTTTTCAAGCGAATTAATAGTGGTTAAGTCCAGGTATTGGAATTGCAGCATTGGTTTTAGTATTTGGTTTATACGGAAAGTCCCGTTTTCAGTTGAAAAGTAATTTTTTATTCTCTCCGCAGAAACGTTATTCACCCGTTCTTTAGCGTAACGGCCTTCTTGAGCATTGCGTAGGCACTCCTGTTTTATATCTGTGCCAAATATCTGCACATCTACCCCTTTTTTCTGGGCACCTAATTCATGGGCTAGTATAGCAATTGAATACGCTTCTTCCCCGTTTGCGCACCCGGCGCACCAAATTTTTATAATAGGAATTGATCCGAGTTTTGATTTAGCTGTGATTAATTTCGAGAGGAGTTCTTTTGTTTTTGGCCAGATTTCCGGGTCGCGGAAGAATTCTGAAACATTGATAGTGAGAACTTCAAAAAGACGGTCGTATTCTTCAGGCGTGTTTATAAGCAGCCTTAGGTAATCCGAGTAAGATTCAAGTTTATTTGCCCGTAGCCTTAGCGCTACCCGGCGCTTAAGCAGGCGGCGGTGATATTGACGGAAATCAAGCCCGCGCTCTTTATAAAGGCACTCAAGTAGAAGTTGAAATGTTTGTTCTTTATCTTCCTTAAGCTGATGGCGGGGGTTATCACCTACAATTTCAACGGCATTAAGTAGTACTTTAAGGATAATCGCACGGTTTTCAGCTTTTGCTTGTTCTGCTACCGAAAATATTGCACCTTGTTCTGTGGTGACATAAACCGCAGGGACACGGGAAAGGGTGTAGGCGAGCATGTCATTTTTGCAAAGTTTGCAAGTGCAGATATCGTAGCGTAAAGCCAGAAAGCTTTCTAACAGATCTCCGGTAATATCTTCTATAATATTTTTTAATACGCCAGCCATATTATCTTTAGTATAACATTTTTTAATAAAAAACAAAATAATTTTACCTGCGTCAACCGCGTAGGTTGATTCAACCTACGCGGTTACCGAAGGTAATATTCCGCTTGACACAAGAGCAGTATAAATTTAAAATAAAATTGGTTGATTATCAATAATGCCTTCTGAAAGGGAAAGATGGAGGAAATAATCCTTAGTGAAAGCCAGCGGGATGCTCTTAAGGAGATTGGTAATGTCTGCTCCGGTAATGCCGCCACTGCTTTATCTCAACTTTCAGGTAAAAAAATCTCCATTGTTGTCCCGCGCATTTTATTTGTTCCGATTGAAAAAGTGCCTGATATTGTCGGCGGAGCGGATAAGCTTGTTGCCGGGCTTGTAATCCGGGTTTTAGGGGACATTCCCAGCCATATTTTATTTGTCTTTTCTCAAAAAGATATCCTCATCCTCTCTTCTTTTCTTACCCATAAGCCAATTACTCTTGGAGGCGTTATTACAGAAATAGATCGTTCTGCGCTTAAAGAGGTTGGTGTTATTTTAGCTAATGCTTATTTAGGATCGCTTTCTGCTTTTATAGGAGTGGGCTTAATCCCAAAAGTTCCCGAATTGATCATTGATATGGCAGGAGCGATGGTTGATTATATACTTATTGAGTTAAGCGAAGTTTCACGTTTTGCGTTGATGATAGAATCAGAATTTAAAGAAACTACTACTTCTTTAAGCGGGAATTTTTTCCTTATCCCTAATTCTACGGGATTTGAGTTGTTGTTAAAAGCAATCGCAAAATTCTAAATATGCACGAAGAGAGCTACCGCGAACTTTTTTTTTCCGAATCCGAGGATTATCTAAAAAACATAAATCAGGCAATGGTTAAACTCGAGGCTGCCCCCGGAGATAAGGCTAGTTTAGAGGAGATTTTTCGTTGCCTGCATACTATCAAAGGTATGTCTGCTACTATGGGTTTTGATAATCTGGCTAAATTAAGCCACAGCATGGAAAGCCTGTTCGATGAACTTAGGCAAGGAAGGATTAAGTTGACTTTGACGATTACAGATAAACTCTTCTATTGCATTGATATAGTTTCTCAACTCTTAGAAGATACAAAGAACAATCAGGAATCTAACGTTGACGTTAATCTTCTGACTAATGAACTTAAAAATTTATCTTTAGCAGGGGATCCTAACGAGTTTTTTTTAACCCCCGCGGAAAAATTGAGCATCTCATCGCGGCCCGATTTAGAAGGCAAATTTTTAAAAATTAAAATATCGCTTGTTACTGATTGCGCGATGAAGCAGGTAAGGGCATTTCTTGTGCTTAAAGAATTATCCCGGTTCGGAGAGATTATCAAGACAGTCCCTTCCCAGAATATTTTGGAAGAGGGAAAATTCGAAAATAATTTTTTAGTGGTTTTGGTGACAAAGGAAGATCCGGAAAATATCAGGCAGGATCTTATGGGTATTTCCGAGATTGAGTTTGTAGAAGCAAAAGAAATGCAAATTAATTCTCAAAATGCGATTCCCGGGGTAGCCGATAAAGATACAGGAGAGCATTACGTAAAAAAAATACAAAGTATGCGTATCCCTGTGAAACGCCTCGATCAATTAATGAACTTGGTCCAGGAATTAGTAATTGCCAGGATTCGCTTAGCACAATTACGCCAGGCACAAAAGAATCCGTCGTTAGATGAAATTTCTTTTTCTTTTGACCGGTTAGTGACTTCTCTCCAGGAAGAAGTTTTGGCAACCCGCTTTCTTCCTATTGCCCACATTCTGGATAATTTTCCCCGTATGGTGCGTGATTTGGCCCACAACGCAGGAAAAGAGGTAAATTTTTTAATCAGCGGTTCAGAGATAGAGCTTGACCGGGTGATTTTAGATGAAATAGGAGACCCGCTTGTACATTTGGTACGTAATGCCATTGACCATGGTATTGAAATTCCCCAAGTCAGGATAAAAAATAATAAACCTGCGGCTGGAAAAGTTGAAATCCGGGTAAGCAGGCAAAAAGGGCAAATTTTTGTTGAGGTAATTGACGATGGAGAAGGTATTGATACGGAAACAGTAAAAAATGAAGCAATACGCAAGGGTTTGCTTAGTAAAGACGATGGGCAATGGCTTGAGCCAAAAAAAATACTGGATATCCTGACTACTTCCGGATTTTCCACAAAAAAAGAAGTGACGGAAGTTTCCGGAAGAGGGGTAGGTTTAGATGTAGTAAAAAATAGATTAGATATGCTTGGCGGAGGAATGGATTTTTTTTCACAGCGTAATCAGGGAAGCCGTTTTGTTTTAGCCCTTCCTCTGACAGTAGCGATTATTAAAGCCATGCTGGTAAAGGTTGGCGATGAAACCTACGCTATTCCGTTAATGAATATCAGGGAGACTATAAAATTAAAAACTAGCGAGATAAAATTTATTCAGCATTTTGAAGTATTTCGTATACGCGAAGAAGTTATACCGATAATACGCTTAGATAAAGAGTTAGGGCTGGATCTTAAGAATGAAGAAAAAAACGATATTCCTGTGGTTATAGTAGAAGCGGGAATGATGATTTCAGGGCTTGTTGTGAGCGCAGTTATAGGAGAACAGGATATAGTAGTTAAACCTTTGGGAGCACCATTGAAAAAAACACGTGGTATATCCGGAGCTACTATATTAGGCAATGGCAAGGTGGCGTTGATACTTGATGCCGCGGGGATAAAATAAGAGAGGAAAACTTATGGACGATACTATACTAAATTCTGATCAGTTAGATGCGCTTAAAGAGATTGGTAATATTGGGGCAGGAAATGCCGCTACTGCCCTAAGCCAATTAGTTGGCAAGAAGATTTTAGTAAATGTGCCTCAAGCAGATTTTATACGCATAGATAAAATGTCTGTTTCTAGCCTTTCCCGGGATCCCCAAGAATTAAGTATCGCCATATCTTTTCGTATTTTGGGGGTAATTACCGGAGGGATGATGGTGATTTTTCCGCAACGTAGCGCGCTGCTTTTGATCGATATTTTATATAATCGTAATCTTGGTTCAACAGAGATTTTTAATATTGAAGATGAATCAGCGCTTTCAGAGTGCGCGTCTATTTTAAGCTGTTCCTACCTTAATGCCATAGCCCAGTTACTTAATCTTTATCAACTAATTCCGTCTATCAGGGATACTTTTATTGATCAGTTCGGAAAACTTACTCAGGTGATAATCAGGCGGTTTATTCCGGAGGAAACGAATTTTCTTTTACCTATAGAAAATCGCTTGACTGTTGAGGGCGCAGAAATTAATGTTTTTGTGATTTTTTTGCTTGAGCCAGCAAGTATGAAAAAAATGCTTAAGACTGCCGGGATATAAGATGCAGGATAAAGACATAATCTTTGCTTTGGATATAGGAACGCGTAAAGTTATGGGTGTAGTCGCCCGTCCCCAGCAGGGTTATCTTGAGATTATGGAATCCTATTCACTTGAGCACCAGGGCCGTCCTATGCTTGATGGCCAGATTCACGACATAGGGAAAGTTACAGATCTTGTAAAAGAAATAACCTCAAGGCTTCAGGAGCGTCTCGGGTTTGAGTTAGAAAAAGTAGGGGTAGCTGTCGCAGGAAGAAATCTGCTTACTTTTAAGGGGACGGGCGAGAAAATATTTGAAACGCAGCAAGAGGTTAATTTAGAGCTTGTGCGTGAATTAGAGCTTATGGCTGTTGAGAGTATTATTTCCGGGGCTCAAGAACAGTTAGGTAATTTTCATTGTGTAGGTTATAGTCCGTTATACGCCTATATTGACGGCGCGCGTTTTTTTCATCCTCTCGGCCACCGCGGTAAATCTGTTAAGATTGAAGTAATTGCAACTTTTCTTCCGCAGCAGGTTTTAGAAAGCATGCTTTCTGTATGTAAAGAATCCGGTTTAGAGCCGGTTAATATTACGCTTGAGCCGATTGCAGCAATGCAGGCGATAGTTCCTCAGGATATGCGCCATCTCAATATTATTTTAGTAGATATTGGAGCAGGTACGTCTGACTTAGCTTTAAGCCGGCAGGGCGCAGTAGTCGCCTATGGTATGGTGCCTGAAGCAGGAGACGAAGTTACAGAGGCGATTTCTCAGGAGTTCGCAGTTGATTTTTCCATGGCAGAGCATATTAAACGTTTACTTACTCCGGAACAGGAAAACGCAAATTCTTTCGGCCCTAAAATTTCCTATACTGATTTGTGGGGGAGAAGCCAGGAAGTAGAGCGTTCTAAAGTAGAAGAGGTTGCCGGGGCAAGGGCGTTTGAGATTGCCGATGTAATCGCCAAAGAAGCCCTAAGGCTTAACGGAGGTAAACCCCATGCGGTGATTTGTATCGGAGGAGGCAGCCTTACTTATGGTTTGGTACCTGCGCTTGCGCGTAGTTTAGGAATTGCCGCGCATCGTGTAGGTGTGCGCCTTCCTTCTCTTATCCCGAATATCCGGAACTTTACGCATAATCTTACAGGCCCGGAAGCAGTTACCCCATTAGGGATTACGCTCATGACAAGCCAAAGTTGCGGTATAAATTTTATAGAAGTAAAGGTTAATGGTAAACTTGTCAGGCAGATAGATTTTAAGCAGAAGAAAGATCTTTTAAATGCCCTGATTTTAGCCGGCTATAGTAACAGGAAATTATATCCGCGCGTAGGGCTTGCGCTTACCTATGAGCTTAACGGAGAATCTTGCGTAAAAAAAGGTACTTTAGGAAAGCCAGCTAAAATATTTATTAACGGAAAAGAGGCTGGGTCTTTATCTGAGCAGGTTAACAATGGCGATGAGATTGTTTTTGAAGAAGCAAGACCCGGAGAAGATGCCCGGGCCAGCGCAGGGGAATTGGCAGATTTAAGCGGAACAGAAGTTTTATATAACGGAAAATCCTTAGCGGTATATCAAGAGTTATTTATAAATGGGTTAGAGGCTGGAGCCGATTCATTGGTTATTGACCGGGATTGTTTACAAGTAAAGCCGCCTACAATAAAAAAGCTTTTAAGGCAAGAAGGAGTTGAGTTAGGTACCCTAGAAGAACGGCAAATTTTAGTAAATATTAACGGGTCTCCCCGGATTATCACGCAGGGAAATTTTACTCTTACGGTAAATGGTAAAGAATCGACCTTAGACACTTTTTTAACCGGGGAAGATCAGGTATTGTTTTCACTTAATAATCCGCGTGCTTACCGGATAAAAGATGTTTTAGATTTACCGGAATCAAAAACCGTGATATCTGTGGAGGTCAATGGCAAAGAATTCAGGCTTTCCCGTGAGCATAAACAGATTTTTATGAACGGGCAGCGCGTAAAACCTGAAGAATTTTTGATTGACGGAGCAGAAATCAGGGTATATGATGCAGAAGAATCTCCGGTATTACTTTCAGAATTATTCCGTTACATAGATTTTTCACCCGAACAACTAAAAGGCAAGCTTTTGAAATTTTTTGTTAACGATATTCCGGCAGGTTATACTACGTTACTTACCGACGGATCCCGGGTGAAAATAATCTTGAAAGAAAGAGAGGAATAAATGGAACTCTATAACTATATGGAAGATATGGTAGCTGGAGTTTTAGATGAATTTCTAGCAGATAATTCCGAAGTTTGCAATTGTACTAAATGCCGGCTTGATATGATGGCTAAGACATTAAACAAGCTTCCGGCAAAATATGTAGTATCTGATAAAGGAAGAGTATTCACCAAACTACAGGAAACAGAGGTGCAGTTAAAAGCAGATATTTTTAGGGAGTTGACTAAGGCTGCGGTATATGTGAAGAAAAATCCGCGGCATTGAAGAGGCAGAAAATCATATGTAGGGTAACGGGTATCGGGAAACGGGTGAAGTTTTTAAACCGTGCCCCGTGCCCCGTATCCCGTAACCCGTATCCCGAATTTCGGAAAAGAGGAGGTAATCATGGCTCCACGAGTATTAATTGTTGATGATGCGCTTTTTATGCGCAGGATGCTGGCAGATATTCTTAAAAAAGAGGGATATGAAATTTGCGGAGAAGCAGAAAACGGCAAAGACGCAATTGAGCGTTACAGCCAATTAAAGCCCGATTTGGTGACGATGGATATCGTTATGCCTAAAATGGAAGAAATCGACGGCATAGGCGCAGTAAAGGAGATCATCAAAACTGACCCTCATGCAAAAATAATTATGGTTTCAGCTATGGGCCAGCATGTATTAGTGATTGAAGCAATACAGGCAGGTGCCAGGGATTTTGTGACTAAACCTTTTCAGCCCTCCAGAGTTCTTGAGGCAGTAAAAAGAGTGCTGGGTAAATAGTCATGGAGCAGGTAATGGTAGAAATAGGAATGGCGGAGATGCATATCGGCCGTTCTCCCGAGATCTTAATAACACGCGGCCTGGGTTCATGCCTGGGCATTACCGTTTATGACCCTGCAAAAAAGATCGGCGCTTTAGCGCATGTTATGCTTCCGGATATAACCAACGCGCGCATAAAACATAATCCCTACCGGTTTGTTAATTCTGCTATCGATGCGATAGTTGAAGAATTAAAAGTCCACGGCAGCCTTACCAGGAACATGAAGGCAAAAATATTCGGCGGTGCGCACATGTTTAGCTTTATGGTTACTAATACAGTCCTTAATATCGGAGAAAAAAACGTGCTTATGGCAAAACAGATGTTTGCCCGTTGGGAGATTCCGGTATTGGCTGAAGATGTGCGGGGTAATTTCGGAAGAACAATAGAATTTTATTTAGATACGGGAAAAGTTATGATGCGCACGGTTTCACAGGGAGAAAAAGAATATTAATGAGTAAAATTAAGGTTTTGATTATAGAAGATTCTTTGTTTATGCAGAAAATTTTAAGTGAAATGGTCAATTCTTCGCCGGATATGGAAGTCGCGGCAGTTTTTACTAACGGCCAGGAAGCATTAAATAAATTTGAAAATTATTCTCCGGATGTGATAACGCTAGATATGAATCTTCCCGGGGTTAACGGCATAGATGTACTTAGCGGAATAATGTTGCGTAGGCCAACTCCTGTGATAATGGTTTCTGCTTATACAAGAGACGGAGCAGAGGTTACCATAAATGCGCTTTCTAAGGGCGCAGTAGATTTCATTGCTAAGCCAAGCGGAGAAGTCTCTTTAGATATGGCGGCGGTTAAAGAGGAGTTCTTATCCAAGATCAAACTTGCTGCTACGGCTAAGGTTCAGCCAAATATTACCGTGAGGCCTCCTCCGGGGAAGAGTTCCGGTGCTTTAATAAATTTTGCGCAAGGATTTAAGAAATTGATAATAATTGCTGCTTCTACCGGAGGCCCGCAGGCGATCCTCGAGCTTTTTAGCCGATTGCCTAAAGATATTGCTGCAGCTTTTATAGTTGTGCAGCATATGCCTCAAGGGCTTTTTACTTCAAGTTTCGCCCAACGAATTACCATAGAAACAAAATTTCCTGCTATGGAGAGCGTCGGTGAAGCAAAACTTTTTTCCGGCCTGGTTTATGTTGCGGTAGGCGGGTATCATACGGTAGTGGAAAAAAAAGCGCAGGATGTACCTGATAGCGGCAGTTTAAAAATAACCAAGGATCCGTATGTTAATTTTGTCCGTCCATCTGCTACTACCACTATGATTTCTGCTGCGGAGGCTTTTGGCCCTGACGTAATCGGGGTAGTCTTGACCGGAATGGGTAAAGATGGGTTAGAAGGCGCGCGTAAGATAAAAGAAAAAAAAGGCTTTGTAATTGCTCAAGATAGAGCAAGTTCAGTCATTTATGGCATGCCGCGGGTAGTTGTAGAAGGCGGTTTAGCAGATAGGGTTCTCCCTTTGCCGCTTATCGCAGAAGAGCTGGTGAGTTTATGTGCATAGGTGTTTTTGAGGATAATTATGCCTGAAGAATCTTTTTCCCGGGAACAACTTGATTTATTGCGTGAATTAGGGACCGTTGGTTCAGGAAGAGCAGCAACTTCTTTAGCTGAGTTATTGCGCGTAAGAGTAGAAATCACCGTTCCAAAGGCAGAACTTATCCCGCTTGAAAAAATAGGTAAGATTCTCGAAGGAGAAGGTATTGATAATACTTTTTTTGTTTTAGAGAATCAACTTGAAGGAGAAGTAGCGGGGACGATTTTTCTGCTTTTCTCGCCAGCTGACGCGCGTTTGATAGCATCTTTACTTTTAGGGGAGAAGCCGGAAAAAATTAACATAGAAGATGATCTTTTTATTTCCGCCTTAAAAGAGTGCGCTAATATTTTAGTCGGTTCTTACGTTATCGCTCTTACGGAAATGACAGATTTACGGGCTATGTCTACCGTGCCTAATATAGCTGTGGATATGCTCGGGGCAGTAATAGATTTTATGTTTGTTAAAATTGCAGATGATTGTGAAGAAGCCCTGTTTATTAATACATCCTTAAAGATAAAAGATCAGGACATGGCAGGGGTATTTTTATTTTTTCCAGACAGGGAATCTCTAAAAAAAATCTTTGCTACTTTTGGCGGGATTTAAAGAGAGGAAGCGATGGGCCAAGAAAAAAAAGAAACACAGTTAGTAGTTTTCCGGATTGGCGATGAAGAATTTGGGGTAGAGATTGTTCAGGTGCGGGAAATTGTACGATTATTTGAAATTACACGGATGCCGAAGGCCCCGGTTTATATAGAAGGCGTAGTAAATTTACGCGGCCAGATTATCGCGGTAATTGATTTAGCAAAGCGTTTAGGGGTCTCTGCAAAACCAAGAGGGCAGAACTCGCGTATAATGATAGTTGAGATGGGGCAAAATACTATTGGAATGATCGTAGATTCGGTTGTAGAGGTTTTACGCTTGCCCCAGGAAAATATCGACCACGTTCCGGAATTAATTGAAACAGGGGTGCCGGAACATTATATCCGCGGAGTGGGAAAGCTCAAAGACCGGCTGCTTGTGTTGCTTGATTTAAATGCGGTCCTGACTTATGAGGAAGTGAAGAATTTAGAGGGGCATGTTGAAGGTGTAGAAAATATACAAAACAAGGAAAGGGGGAGTTAATGCTGAAGTCAAGAGTTTTATTTTTTGCAGTGCTTGGTTTATTTGTTTCCTGTGTATCCTGGGCAGCAGAAGAGGCCTTGGTAACCCAAAAAATAGGCGATTATGATCTTCGCCTTAATGCGGAAGATCGTGTTCGTTATGAATTCAAATCCGATGCTGATTTTAATAAAGCTACAAGAGATAATGGAAGTGTTTTTTATCAAAGGGCGCGCATAGGAATGGCTGCTGTAAAGCCTAAAGAAGTTGAACTTATGGTTGAGCTAATAGACGCCCGCGCTTATACCTATCAGATGAAAAAGCCTGCGCAAGTTGATGAGATTGATTTGCATCAGGCATACGTAAAAATTATGGATCCGTTTTCCTTGCCGATCAGCCTCAAGCTTGGGCGTCAGGAAATACAGTATGGTAAAGGGCGTTTAATTGCTGCCTCATCTTGGTCAAACCTTATCCGTTCTTTTGACGGCGCAATTCTTAAATATAAATCAGGAGGCCTCTGGGTTGACGGGATGGTTTCTGTGCCGGTGGTAGCTGACAACCATAATTTTGACAATCCCAAAGAACATGAAATAATCAGCGCAGTATATTTAAATTATCAGAAAGATAAAAAATCACCCACAACAGAATTGTATATAATCGGCCAGGTTGACAAAGATAACGTGGTCAGAGGCGATGATCTCCGTTATGGGCCGCTTGAGCGTTATACTGCAGGTTTCAGAGTCGCAGGAAAACTGGATGATAGTATTAGTTATGATTTAGAGGCTCCGTATCAGTTTGGAACATACGGCTCAAATAATATAGCCGCGTACGCGTTTCATCTGGATTTATCAAAGTCCTTAGAAGCGATGATGGACCCGGTAATTACCTTAGAGTTTAATCTTGCTTCTGGCGATGAGGATCCTACTGATGGTAAAACAAATACCTTTGTTCCGATCTATCAAGGGACACATGATCCTTACGGGATAATGGATCTGTACCGTTGGCAGAATATGCGTGAAATAGCAGGAAAAATTACACTCTCTCCTGATAAAAAACTAAAAATCATTCCGGGAGTAAATTTTGTCTGGTTAGATAGTAAGCGCGATTCTTGGTACAACACAAGCGGTACGGCAGTCCGCACCGATACAACCGGTAATTCTTCTGCTTTCTTAGGAACAGAAGTTTCTATAGTTGCAAAGTATGATTTAAATAAGAATGTAAAGCTTGAAGGCGGGGTGGCGCATATGTTTAGCGGTGAGTTTATACACGACACAGGCGCTAGAAACGAACCTAATTGGGTTTATACTCAGGTTGGGGTAAAGTTTTAAAAGTA
>CAKKSP010000011.1 GCA_919902045.1 Omnitrophica bacterium GWA2_41_15
AATAGGAAACATAAACACTGTTGGTAGCCAAGTAACCTTTTTTAAGCATCTCTTTCGTAAAAAGCGTATAAAGCGCTGAGTTAATCTCCGGATATTCAAAGTTAAAGCTAATAAGAGGATTAAACTCCGAAACGTGCATTTTTAAATCATGCGCTTTGGCTAAATTAATCCAGCCACTGCCAATCGCACTCCCAACTTTATCTAAATGCAACCATACTTTATCTTTCGTTAGTTTACGTATAGTTTCTAAAGCCGCAACAAATCCAACTCGTTCCGTCCAGAACGTAGAACTGATAAACGTTTCCTGCACTTGATTCATAACCTGTTTCTTACCAACAACAGCAGAAATAGCAAAACCATTCCCCATTGCCTTACCGTAAACTACGATATCCGGTTTGAACCCATTTAGCTTATAGACTCCACCGTCTGTAATCCTCCAGCCGGAAGTTATTTCATCAAGGATAACCACGATTTTTCTCTTCTTTGCGCTGTGCTGAATATAGTTTAAAAATTCTTTTTTGGGAAAATCATGCCTTGCACCCTCAAAAACAATTACTCCGATATCTCCCTTCTTAAGGATACTGTCCAACTCATCAATATTATTATACTGAAAAGGAAAAGCTGTATTTTTCAAACCTTTAGGAACGCCTTTTGGCTTAAGTCCGGGCAACAGATGTTGATTTAATTTTCCTTCGCCTGATAAATTAGCCGCCAGATACCAATCGCACCAACCGTGATATCCGCTAAAAGCAACTCTATCTTTTCCTGTATAAGCCCTGGCTATCCTGATAGCCATTGCCATTGCTTCGCCTCCGGTTCTGGCAAACCTTACTCCGCCGGCAAAAGGGTTTAACTCCAATAATTTTTCCGCAAGGTATACTTCTTCGGGAGCGTTCAATGTAGAGTTTATCCCATCATCTATCGCATTTTTAACCGCATTATTCACATCCTTATCACTATATCCTAATATTGCTGTCCCTATACCCATCTGAGACATATCAATAAATTTATTTCCATCCAGATCCCAGATTAAAACTCCTTTTGACTTACGGAAATAAGTCGGCCATATATCAGGGGCATATCTTTGAGGCCTTTTTGACAACAGACCGTTTCCTCCCGGGATGACCTTAACTGCTTTCTTCCATAATTTTATCCCTGAATTCATTTCACCTTTCCTTTTAAAGCCATTTGTGATACCACAATTCGGTTGCTTTAGTTAAAAAACCTGCTTTCTGGTATAACCGCTGAGCAGCGTAATTCCTGCCCTGAGTCACAACATCAATTCTGATTATTTTTTTCTTTCTTAATTCAGCAAAAACCATAAAAAGAAGCGCCTTTCCGAGCCCTCTACCCTGGTACTTGCGAGCCAAACCAAATAATCCTATACTAGCTGTCTTAGAAGGAAAGTTATATTTAATTGAACAAAAACCAAGCGGCAGCCCTTTTTCATAAAGACAAAAACACACATCATCATATTTTCCTAAAACTGCTCTCTTTATCCAAAGCTGATAGAACCTTTGTACTTTATTCCGGTTGAAGTTTTCGTCAAAAAAATACCGGCTATCCTGATAAAGATCTTTACTGATCTCTTTTAACATCGGGATATCTTTTTCTTTTGCTTCAGAGAAAGTGATCCCACCGGGTAAATTATACTCAAAACCTTCCTCAATCTTTTTTTCAAAAGAAAGACGAATATCGGTAAAATGAAACTCGTTTTTTTCGGCTATTTCAACACTTCTGTTATCATGGCAATTGCAGAGATACTCTACCAAACGGAAACTTTCTTTCTTAATAGCCTTCTCTATTCGATGCATAATATTTTCCGTAAGATACCTGGAACTTAAATACGCTACCGGAAAACCCCAGAAATCGGAATCCCAATCCATCTTAGTGATCAGGTCAGTAATTTCTTCAAATTCTATGCCTGGATTATTACAAATTGAATAATCAGGCCCGGTAAAATAACGGTAGTTATCCTTGCTTTTATAATCGATAACAATATCGGCAAAATCATAATATTTATCCAATTCTCCGATTGTGATGGTAACAATATTTAACCCTTTAAGGATAAAATACCATTCTTTCGGCAGTCCGTTTGAAATCAGCACCTCAATTGAATTCTTTATGAGATAATCTGCGCTGATTTTATCCAAATGGGTTTTACTACAGTTATTTTTACAGTTTTTAAAGGCATGCAGAAGTTCTTGCATGTAATCACCGTTTCCGCTTGTCTGAAACACGAAAAGTTTTTTCATTTTATTCCCGTAGGTCTACGGAAGATTTCACAACTTTTTTCCGATTCTCTCAAGCCAAGTTTACCGCTTCCTAAGATATTCTCAAGCCTCCTGATCTGACTCACCATATTTTTCATCTGCTCTTCAGTAATGGAAACAGGCGCATCCACGCAATCAATATTTTTATTTATTTTATAGTGCTTCTCAATTATTTGAGCACCTACGGCAACCGCATACAGGGAAACTGATATGTCAGGTGTATGGTCTGATTGCCCTATAAGACAATCAAATTTTTCTTTTAGCGCGCTGATAACCGAAAGATTAGCATCCTCTTCCTTTGTGGGATAAGCAGAGATACAATGAAGTAAGGCGATCTTATCCGTTTTCTCCTTAAGGATCGCAAAAGCTGCGTCTATCTCTTTCAGACTGGACATACCAGTAGCCATCATTATAGTCTTTTTAGTTGCTGCTATTTTTTTAAGCAGCTTTAGATTAACGACATCAAAAGAAGCTACTTTATATATTCTACAGCCGATATCTTCAAGAAAATCAACGCTTTCTTCATCAAAAGGCGTAGAGATAAATTCTAGGTTATGGCTCTGCGAATATTCTTTAAGTTCTTTGAATGCTTTAAATGGTAATTCACATTCTTTCAAGATATTAAAAATAGGAGAATCTTTAGCCGCCCTTTTTTCCGTAATATAAGTCTGAAATTTTACCGCGTCGGCACCGGTCCTACAGGCTGAATCTATCAATTCCTTAGCCTTATCAATATTTCCTCCATGATTCAGGCCAAGTTCTGCTACTACATAAACTTTTCTATCAGTTAATAACCCATAATTTCTTAAGACTTTTAACGTATTCACCGAAAATTCCTCCGGTTTAAATATTTAATTTACCAACAACTCATCCCACCATCAACAACGAGATTATGCCCAGTGGTATAAGATGACATGCTTCCTGAAAGATAAACAATTGCTCCTATGACTTCCGTGTCTTTGCACATTCTCTTCATAGGACAACGGAATGAATAATTCTTTAAAAAATCCTTTCCCTGGGGGTTTTTCGGGTTATATATTCCTCCGGGAGATACAGCATTTACCCGTATATTACGCCCAGCTAAATGTACCGCAAAATATTTAGTCATTTGGATTACCCCGGCTTTAGTAGCTCCGTAAATCTCTGAGTTCTTACGGCTGCAATCAGTATAGATCCTAGGATCCGGACTAATAATTCCATAGAAAGACGCAATATTTATAATAACGCCTTTCTTAAGTTTATACTTATCGAATAAATTTACGTATGACTGAATACAAAAAAATGTGCCTTTTAAATTAACATCCATTACAATATCCAGGCTCTTTTCGCCTCTTTCTTCAAAAGGCTCAAATACACTTACCCCAGCATTATTAATTAGGACATCAACCTTTCCATATTTTTTAAAAATAGTTTTAAAGGTGCTAATTATTTCATCTTTCCTTGTTATATCAACCCTTAAATATTGAACACCTTTTAATCGCCCCTTTAAAACATCATTATCCAAAGCAATCACCTTTGCCTTCATCTTTAAACAAGTCTTACAAATTTGCCTTCCAAGCTGGCCTGTCCCACCGGTAACAACTATAACTTTTCCTTTAAGGCCAAAAAACGCTTCTGCGTAACTCATATTAGCCCCCTTAATAATTTAAGCGAACGTATTAAACACCTTAAATTCTTATAATATTCAACTGTTAAATAGTTCAAATTACCGTCACTGATTAACCTTTTAGCCTCCGCGAATTCCTCAGGCTTAGGATAATCATGGGCATCAAAAGCTAGTTTATCAGGCCGAGCCTTAAATGAACTCAGGTGAATCTGTATAGCATTATCTAAAGGAAGAGAATTTTTGTATTTTTCAAAATTAATCCCCTTATTTTGCACAGTGATCCGGGCGTGCGCAATATCAAACACAAAATCAATTTTGTTCTCCTTAACTACCCGTGATATAAAAGTTGCGTCAGTAATATATTTATATGCTCCTGTCGGATAATAATTAGTATTCTCAACCGCAAACCTCACCCCCTGGTTGAAAATACTCCTTATTCTTCTAAAATTAATCCCTGCGTTCTTCAAGGCCTCTTCTTCAGAATATTGCCTGCCACCTTCTTTAAAAACCCCATTCTTTATATATGGTTTACCGCAGGAAGAAGCCATATGAAAAGTCAATAATTTTAATCCGAGCTTGTTATTCTTTATATCCTTTAAATACTCGAAGTTACTTTCAGTAAGTTTATGAATAGGCTGCAACTCGCAATGAAATAGCTCTTGCTTTAATAACCTAGAACCAAAACTATCATCACGACATTCGAGGCAATCTGAATGTTTCATTATTAACTTCGCGTATTCCTTGTTTCTAAAGAGATGGGAAATAGGCGTGGCTATTTTAACCATTAACAAATTTCCTTATCCGGCCCGCGATATAATCAACGTCAGTAATTTTAAGATCAAAATATAACGGAAGGCGAAGGATCTTCTCACTTTCTCTTGTCGTATTTATATCTTTCCCAGAGAACCTACCAAACTTCTTACCGGCAGCGGAAGTATGCAACGGAATATAATGAAATACGGCCTGAATACCGCTACCCCTTAGCGTGTCAATCATGAGATGTCTTTGGTGATTATCTTTTAATTTTATATAAAATGTGTGTGCGTTATGCTCACATTGATCTGGTATGTTTGGTAATTCCAACGATTTATTTTTTCCTAAATCACTCAATTTATCGTAATACCTCTTCCAGAGTTTCAACCTCTTCTTTCTGATTTTCTCCGCAACCTCTAGGTTAGCAAACAAAAAAACCGCGTTTAGTTCACTAGGCAAATAACTTGAACCTATATCCACCCAGGTATACTTACAGACTTTACCCCGCAGGAACTGTTTTCTGTTCGTCCCTTTTTCTCTAATTATCTCACTTCTTTCAATAAACCTGCTATCGTTAAGGAGTATAGCCCCGCCTTCACCGCAATGATAGTTCTTCGTTTCATGAAAACTATAGCAACCGATATGCCCGATACTTCCTAACGCCCTCCCCTTGTAACTGGCCATTACCCCTTGCGCAGCATCTTCAATTACCAACAAATTAAATTCAGCGGCTATCTTCATAATAGTGTCCATTTCGCAGCTTACTCCAGCGTAATGAACAACTACTATAGCTTTAGTCCTTTTGGTAATAGCTTTTTGGATCTTAGACTCATCAATATTCATGGTATCTGGCCGGATATCCACAAATATAATCTTTGCCCCTCTTAAAACAAAAGCATTTGCCGTAGAAACAAAAGTATAGGAAGGCATTATTACTTCGTCATTTTTACCGATATCAGCCAAAATAGCTGCCATTTCAAGCGCATGAGTGCAAGAAGTTGTAAGAAGAACTCTCTTTGCCTTCGTATTATTTTCTAACCATTTATTGCATTTATCCGTAAAAACTCCGTCACCACAGAATTTTCTATCCTTAAAAAGGCGCGCGATATAGTGCAGCTCTTTACCGGTAACCAAAGGAATGTTAAAGGGTATCATGTGATTTTTTAAAATTATTTTTTAATAAACTGAAATCTTTTAATTTGGGCGCAGATAGCAAGCCATTTAACTCACTCTTTTTATTTTTCACTATTCTAACAAACCAAATATTATTCTCCTTTGCCGCTTTGTAATCGCTTCTTGCGTCGCCGAAAAAAATGGCCTCTTCAGGGTTGATCTCATAATCATCGATCAGCCTTTTAAGATTATCAATTTTATTGACAGGAGAACCAACAACCTCCTTAAATAATTGCGATATTTTCCTGCGTTTTAAAATATAACGTATCTCTTTCTGCGGAGTACCGGAAATAATAAAACAATCTCTCTTTACCCGATTTAACATTCGGATAAAAAACAACGCGTCCCGAATATACGGAGCAGCAATGACTTTTTTAACAACGAGCTTAGAATAACTTTTATCAAGCCTACCGATAATCTCTTTATTGATATTTTTACACAACAGGTTTTTATAATAGTATTTAAATTTATCATACCGGGAAACTCCGCCATTATTACGATGGTAATCCATAACCTTACTAGAAACATCTTTGCCATATTTACCGAAAAGCTCACCAAAAGCCTTTGTCTTTATATCAAGGCTGTCAACAATCACCCCGTCAAAGTCAAAGAAAAAAAATTTATATTTTCTTAAATCCATTTTCATATTACTTATAATTTATAGCTAACACGGTGCAGGGAGAAGCGTCTGCTCCTTCCACTAAGATAGGAGCAGCTATAACCATATCCGGATCATCACCTAAATCGTTCAACTTCATATCTTCGATTAACAGTATCCCCCTGCCTAAAAAAGCTTTGTGTGCCTGCCTTCCTATTTCTCTTCTCTTTAAGTTTGAAATAGAGATGCAATCAATCCCTACGTTCCTAAGGGAAGGGCATTTTTTTTTCAGCCATTCTGCAAGTTCCGAGCTCAGATATACGGAATCCTTCCAATATACAGCCTTATTTCTGTGAATTTCAAAACGCGTCTTGATCAATAGTAAATCGCAATCCCCAACTTCCTTTAAATCATCCGAAGTAATCATATAGCCGCAGGGAATATTTTTAAGCGTAATCAACTTAACTTTGGTGAAAATTAAATCTCCCGGCTTAAACTCGCAAATAGATTTTCCCTTATTTATAAAATGTAACGGGGCATCAATATGTGTTCCGATATGATTAGAAAACGACCAGAACATCGTATTACAGGAATCTCCCTTTTTTATCGATTTTACTTTCTTTATAACAACCGGTAAATCTCTGCCACCGTAAACCGGATTCTGCTTACTTATCTTATGAGAAAGAAAAATAGTGCTTTTTATCTTCATTATTTAAGGTTATTGGCTTTAATAAGATTATTAACCGCCTCAATCTCCATTTGTATTCTTGCTTCTTTAGCATAAGAGCCTACATGAGGAGTAAGAATACAATTATCTAATTCTATCAACTTACCTGAATACGGCTCATTATTAAACACATCTAAGCCAGCAGAAAAAACTTTTCCCGATTTCAAAGCATTATATAAAGCCTCTTCATCAATTACCGAGCCCCTGGAAGTATTAATAATAACTACACCGTTTTTCATGTTCTCTATTTCTTCTTTTGATATCAACTTATCCCTAGTAGAAGAATGAATTGAAATAATATCAGCATCCTGAACAAGTTTATTCAAAGATACTTGCAAGGCATTCTCTATTTTAATTTCCCGCAGATCATAAAATATCACTTCTGCACCAAAAGCCACAGCCAACTCAGAAACTCTTTTACCTATCCTGCCAAATCCTATTACTCCCAATATCTTCCCTTTAAACAATAACCCCATCTCTTTCTTCCAGGTTTTATTTCGTATCTTCCTATCCATTAAAGAGATTTGTCTTAAAACATTAAGGGTAAGCCCAATCGTAAGTTCAGCTACGGCATCGACCAAAACATCCGGAGTATTATAAACCTTTATATTTAATTTCTTTGTTTCAGCTAAATCTATATTATCCATACCTGTCCCGACGCGTGAAATAACTTTCAATGATTTTGCCTTGATAAATACTGCCTTAGTTAACGGCTCTGTACCCGCAATTAAACCGGAATATGAACCTTCTGCCAAAAAATTACCTATTTCTTCCTCTGAAAGTGTCCTCTTAAGGGGATTAAAAGTAAAATCTATCTTATTCCCTTTCAGGATATCCAAAGGCTTAGAGTTAAATTGAGCAAAACTGGTTGTGGAAATAAATACTTTCATGCCAGGTTCTTTCTATACCATTCAATAGTCTTGGTAAGGCCACTTTCAAAATTAGTTTTTCCTTTAAATCCAAATTCTTTTTTTGCTTTTCTAACATCAAGGCTTCTTCTCGGTTGCCCGTCTGGCTTAGCTTTATCCCAGACAATTATACCCTCAAAACCAACAAGCTTGGCGATAAGTTTAACTAGATCATTGATAGATATTTCAAAACCGGAACCAAGATTCACCGGTTCAGATTTATTATATTTTTCAGTAGATAAAATAATAGCCTCTGCAGCATCTTCGACGTAAAGAAATTCCCGGGTTGGTTTACCAGTGCCCCAAACAGTAATTGTCGATTTTTGGTTCTTGGTACTTGGTACTTGGTTCTTGGCGTCAATACATTTTCTAATTAAAGCAGGAATAACATGCGAGCTATCTAAATTAAAGTTATCTCCTGGGCCGTAAAGATTAACCGGCAATAGGAATATTGAGTTAAATCCGTACTGTTGCCTATAAGCTTGAGATTGTACTAAGAGCATCTTTTTAGCTAATCCATAAGGGGCATTTGTTTCTTCAGGGTAACCATCCCAAAGATTTTCTTCTTTAAACGGAACAGGTGTAAATTTAGGATAACTACATATTGTGCCTATAGCCACAAACTTTTCTATTTCTGCCTGCCTGCCAACTTCCATCATCTGAATGCCCATCATCAAATTATCATAAAAAAACTTCCCCGGATTATCGCGATTCGCGCCGATACCTCCTACTTTAGCAGCAAGGTGAATGACGATATCGGGCTTAGTATCATGATAAAGACGTTTTACCGCATTCATACCTACTAAATCATACTCTTTGCTGCACGGAATAAAAATCTTCTTGCATCCGCGCTCCTTAAGTTTAGAAACAACGTACTTTCCTAGAAAACCGGAACCTCCTGTGACTAAAATACGTTTATTTTTTAAGTTAATCATGCACTAATCAACTTTCCACCATCTATTAGGAAACTTCTTCTTGATAATCTTATCGCCTTCTCCTACTGGCTTAAGTCCAGAAAAACGCATATCGGCATCGATCATTATTTTTATTAAATCATTAAAATTTATCTTTGGCTGCCACTTAAATGCTTTTTTTACTTTTTTAATATCCGCAATAAGACTGTTCACTTCTGTCGGACGGAAATAGCGCGGGTCAATACTTACGTACTTTTTCCAATTTAGGCCCACATAACTAAAAGCAACCTCAACTAATTCTTTTACCGAATAAGACGTGCCCGTACCTATAACATAATCATCAGGTTTATCCTGTTGCAAAATTTTCCACATCATCTCTGCATACTCCGGCGTATAACCCCAGTCTCTCTTTGCTGCTAGATTACCTAAATAAAGCTTATCCTGCTTACCAGCTAAAATGTTGACTACTGCCCGTGTGATCTTCCTGCTAACAAAAGTTTCTCCTCTGCGCGGTGATTCGTGATTAAAAAGTATGCCGTTACAGGCAAACATATTATAGCCATCACGATAGTTTTTCGTAAGCCAGTACGAATAAAGTTTAGCGCAAGCGTAGGGGCTCTGCGGTTGAAATTGAGTAGTTTCTGATTGAGGAGGTTGAACAGAACCGAACATTTCACTAGAAGATGCCTGATAAAATTTTATTTTTCTACCGCTACGGCGAATTGCCTCTAGGATACGTGTCGTACCTAAAGCAGTGATATTTCCCGTATATTCAGGAATATCAAAACTTACCCTGACATGGCTTTGCGCGGCCAAATGGTATATTTCATCGGGTTTTATATTAAAGACAATGTTATTGATCTGTTCTGCATCAGAAATATCACCATAATGCAGGAATAATTTGGCTTTTTTTGAATGCGGGTCAACGTAAATATGGCCTATTCGACCAGTATTAAAGGTACTTGCCCTACGAATAATCCCGTGTACTTGACAACCTTTAGAAAGCAATAACTCCGCTAAATATGAACCATCTTGTCCGGTAATACCGGTAATTAACGCTTTTTTCATGTTGTCTCCTATTTCAATTAAAGAAATATTATAACATCGAAACAAAGAAAATACAGGATTTTTTGCTTAAAACACGGCGGGATTTTAACCTTATAACTGCTTCAGTAGCAATGGCATTTAGTAATTTATTCTTCTTTTATGTTACTATTATCAAACACTACACTCTTATCTAAACCAAACCTGATATATCTTCTCTGATGAAAAGCAAAAACTGAAGCGTCATAATACCAATCTTCATCATAAAGCCCATGAGTCCTTTCCTCACCAACAATATAGTCAGGCTTGCCGACAGAAACTAAAACATCTTCTTTACTCATTCCCTCTACTATAGTTGCCGAAAGTATTGCTTCTTTTATTTCGGAAGTAAGATTAGGATTAGCCTTTATATAATTATTTTTTGAACTAAAACTTGGCTTGCCAAAAAATCCGATATGCGCGCAACCAAAGTTAATTATTACAAGACAGGCAAAAACTGTTATTTTTAAAATACTTTTCATAGGTTATCCGGGAAGCCTCTATCGATTTATCCAAGGCTTTCGGGTTTTCAATTAAATCCGTAGCGCTCCAGGCATCCGAACAATATTTGCTCAAATACTGGTAAGGCAGGTAACCATAACCGTTATCCGCCCAGGATTTTGACCAGGAATTTTTAAATTTAAAAATCTTCTTATTATCATCATAGCCTACGATACAAATCGCGTGGCCTCCCTGTAATTGATCATCAGGCTTAGGCATAGAAATTACTCCGGTATTTGCTACTTTTTTAGTAAACCAATTGCTAAAAACCCTTACTCCGGCAAGAAATGGGCCGTTTATAGTTAAGCTTCTTTTCATTTCTAAAACTGATTTTATCCTGGCGTAGGCTTTAATGCGGTAGATCTTGGCTTTTTTATCGGCATCTTTTTTAGGAGAATCTTTCTGAAACGGACGATACGGCCAAAAGCTTTCCGGTGGAGTGCCATAATTTAAAAGTATCTTCATAGCTATCCGCGGATATGTGCCTTCTTCATCGGGTGAGCCGTCATATTTTTTACAAAGACTATACAAATATCTTGGAGACAACTTTATGGTTTTCTTATATTCTATTTTATCCTGATATTCCTTTAGGCCAACAACAGTTGCAAATGCCACACAAGTTCCCTCGTTTCCCTGATTTCGCACAGCAGACATAGCAAAGGTGTAATCGACACTTATCGGAGGAGTAATTTCGGGAAGCACTAACCCCATAGGAATATCGCGCAGATCCCTAGGGTCAGGTTTACAACCGAGGGAATAATTAGCTCTAATTTTGTTATTCATAATATTTTATATCAAATCAAAAAAGTATCCAAGGCTTGGCGCCAAGGGAAAACAACAATTCCATTATCAAGTTTTCTCGGATGAATATCTTTTAAGGACACCACAAACAATGGCAACTTAGGAAACCGTTTATGAAAAGCTATTCGCGTATCATCTGACACCGTATCTGATGAAGTTTTACATTCAAAAGCCATAATTGGCCCACGAGGGCCTGTTACAAGTATATCAACCTCATTTCTTCCTTCTCGCCAAAACGAAAACTCATAAGGTTTTTCATGATAATCTCGCATACGCTTTAATTCATTATAGAAAAAGGTTTCAAATAAATAACCTTTCTCCTGCAGAGTAGGAGGGTCAACCAAGCGGTTCTGCAATGCCCGAACAACACCGCAATCAAAAAAATAGAATTTTGGCCGCGCTTTTTTACGCTCACTTCTGTCCCAAGGCCACAGAAAATCGCCTAAAAGAGTATCCTCAAGGATCGAAAAATATTCCTTGACTGTACTCATTGGAACCGAAGAATCGCGCGCCACAGAAGCAAATTCGATTGTTTCCGCATTCATTTGAGCCGCCACACTCAAAAATCTCTGAAACGCGCCCACATTGCGAGTCAATGCTTCTGCTTGAACTTCTTCTTTAACATAAATTGTACAATACGCCTTTAATTGCCGACGCACATCATCAACTTTACCATCCAAAAAAGTTGTTACTACGCGAGGCAATGTTCCATAAGACAAAGCCATACCGATATCAAACTCCTTGCCGACTTCAGTGTTGGTTAAAGGATACAACCGTAAATCAAGCGCCCTTCCGCCTAAAAGATTAGCGCTGCCACGCTTTAACTTTCGCGCACTGGAACCAGAAAGAATAAATCTTAATCCAATCTCTTCTATCCCCTTTTGAACATAATCTAAAAGCGCCGGAACCCGTTGAACTTCATCAACAATTACCAAATCATTTTTGTGTAAAGCCTGCAATTGTTCCCAAAATATAACCGGTGAACGAGAAAGTGAAAGCTCTGTCTCAGGGACCAACAAGTCCATAAATAAAGCCGGGTGTAATTTACGCAATAAAAACGTCTTCCCTGTCATACGCGGGCCAAATAAAAACAGAGAGCCTGAAATCTTATCTAAATTAAGTAATCTTTGATAGCTCATAATATGAGAATAACATATTTATGTTATTTGTCAAACATAAATAACATTCTAAAATATATTTTTATGATTCATATACCAAGAAACAACTTGTTTAATACCCGATTTAAAGTTTACTTTAGGCGACCAGCCAAGTTTTTTTATCTTTCTAAAATCAAGCGCGTAACGGATATCATGGCCCGGCCTATCTTTAACAAACTCAATAAGTGATTGCGGCTTGTCTAAAATATTTAAAATTTCTTTAACCACTTCAATATTTCTTTTTTCTTGAGCACTGCCGATATTATAAATTTCACCGGGTTTACCTTTTTGCATCACAGAATAAACTGCTTCAGCACAATCATCTACATAAAGCCATTCCCGCACGTTTTGACCTCTGGCATAAACAGGAACTCTTTTATTTTGTAACGCTTTGCTAATTATTACCGGAATAAGTTTCTCCGGATACTGCCATGGCCCATAATTATTACATGGCCTGACAATTATTGCCGGAAAATTATAGGTTCGAATATAAGATTTAATCAGTAAATCCGCGGCTGCTTTACTGGCCGAATAAGGGCTATTTGGCTTAAACGGGGACTCTTCATTAAATTTTCCCTTCTCTATATCGCCATAAACCTCATCTGTTGAAATATGAACAAATCTATTGATTCTATATTTTTTTGATAAATCAAGAAGCACCTGCGTTCCCTTAATATTGGTATCAATAAACGGCGAGGCATCGACAATACTGCGATCAACATGAGTTTCAGCGGCAAAATGAACAATAATCTCAGGTTTTTCTTTAGTAAAAATCGCTTCGATTTTTTTGTTATCGCAAATATCAGTTTTATAAAATGCAAACTTTCCTTCGACCTCTTTTAAACGTTCTAACGTACCGGCGTAAGTGAGTTTATCGATCACGACAACTTTAGGGACAGTCCCGCTCGCTTCGCTCGGGGACAGTCCCTTCAGCAACAATCTTACAAAAGCGCTTCCGATAAATCCTGCGCCTCCGGTAACAATAATTTTAGACATTTAGATACTCCTTAACGCACTCCTCAAGCACATCCTTTATCGGACGCACTGTAAATCCTGATTCCCGCAGCTTTCGCGTAGACATTATGAGATTAGTCCTGGCCATATTCAATGTTTTAAAATTAATCACAGAATATTTGAAATCAGGAACATATTTTTTATAAACTTCCATTAAATCAGGAAAATATAAACCGCCTTCATTTACAATATTAAACGTTCCCTTAGCATCAATTCCGATAAGATGTTT
Organism: Omnitrophica bacterium GWA2_41_15; assembly: GCA_919902045.1. Taxonomy (GTDB): domain Bacteria; phylum Omnitrophota; class Gorgyraeia; order Gygaellales; family Profunditerraquicolaceae; genus CAKKSP01. Next base: position 13,738 of record CAKKSP010000011.1, read on the forward strand.
AAGCGCTTTGAGAAAATCCGGTATATAAGTTACAGAATTTGGCGCATCAATAACCTTGCCGTATTTAGTCAACTTATCAATAAGATTTTTTGGGTGAGGACGATTGTCTAACGGTATGCGAACTCTTAAAATTAAAATATTATGTTTTTTTAATAACGGCGTAAGAGCAAGCTCTGCGTAAATCTTGCTACGGCTATAGAATAAGTCTAGGAAATCCGGAGTTTTATCGTCGTCAATTGGCTGATCTTTATCGTAATTATAATGAAAAATACATCCACTGCTAATATGAATATACTTAATTCCTGCTCTCAAAGCGCCTTCTGCTAAAACTAAAGGCATATAAGTATTGGCAGTTAAAGTTCTCTCTTTATCTTCCTCACAACCGTCAACATTAAATTTACCGGTGTGGCCTATACAGTTAATAAGAATATCCGTACGATATTTTTTTATTTCTCCAATAACGTCATCTACCGAATTTATTCTCTTTTCGGAAATTTCGGCATCTAAATTTTCCCGGATTCTGCTCCCAAAATAACCCTTTCCCAAAATAAGTATTTTTTTATCCATTTTTTAAAATTTGCTGCAGATACTCGCCGTAGCTTGTATTTATGGAATCAGCTAATTTTTTTAACTTCTGCGCGCTGATATAGCCGTTTCGATAAGCGATCTCTTCTACGCAACCTATTTTTAAACCCTGCCGTTCCTCTATTGTCTTGATAAAAATTGAAGCATCAATTAACGAATCATAGGTTCCGGTATCTAACCAGGCATACCCCCGGCCAAGAAGTTTTGCTTTTAGTTTACCTTGCTTAAGATATTGTTTGTTTACATCAGTTATTTCAATTTCACCGCGACCAGAAGGTTTGATGCTTTTGGCAATTTTAGCGGCATCTTTATCGTAAAAATAAATCCCGGTTATTGCCCAGTTAGACTTAGGATGTTTAGGCTTTTCTTCTATTGAAATAACCTTACTCTTATTAAATCCCATTACACCATAACGCTGGGGATTCTTTACATAATAACCAAAAACCATTGCCCCACTTTTTAAAGAAGTGCCTTCTTTGAGGTATTCAATAAAGTTATTGCCAAAAAAGATATTGTCACCCAGGATTAAACAAACAGAATCCTTACCTACAAAATCTTCTCCAATTATCAAACTTTCAGCAATCCCCCGCGGAGCTTCCTGAATAGCGTAACTAATTGATATGCCTAAGGTTTCACCATCTCCCAACAGGTCTTTAAACCTCGGAATATCCTGGGCATTAGAAATTAATAATATATCACGAATACCTGCTAACATCAAGACCGAAAGTGGGTAATAGATCATCGGTTTGTCATAAACCGGGAGCAACTGTTTGCTGACACCTTTTGTAATCGGGTAAAGCCGAGTTGCTTTGCCGCCTGCTAGTATTATGCCTTTCATAAGTAACTCCTTCTTTAGGGACATTTCTTAACAGGTAAATTACTTGTTTAGAAATGTCCCTGTACTTCTGTTATCTATATCTCACATACAACCACACCAAAATAATCATACTAAGCAACGTAACCGAATTTGCCATAATAAGCACTGGGCTCTTTAAATATAGCCCATAGACAATCCATAAACTTACACCCGCAGAAAGCTGTAGAAGCATAACGATGCTTACATCTTTTGCAGATTTTGTACGCCAAACTTTAATTATTTGCGGCAGGAAAGAAAACATAGTTAGGGTTGCGGCTAGAAAACCGATTAAGTTCCACATAGATTTTTAAAACGGAATCTTTACTCCAACTTCAACAGCCCTATCTTTCTCAAGTAAATTCTTTAAACGAAGAAATGCTTTTGCCTCGTTCCTCTTAAGAAAACTGCTATTTAATGCTAAATCAAGGCCTAAAGGTTTACTCTTTTTGTCAGACAAACTAAGCACCAGCTCTTTATTAGGCGCAATACGGGCTTTTGCGCCGAAAGTAAATATTTGAGGCTTACCCTTCTTAGAATCAACCTCAAAATTTACTCCAAATTTAGCGCCTAATTTCCATTCTCCGTAAAAACAAATCACCTGCGCGCGGCTATTTGTTTTTTTTATTCCTGACCCAAGCCGAAACTTTATTTTTCCTTCTTGAGGATACATGGTGCCGGATTCAAGCTGCGCCTTAAACTCAAAAGAAGAGTTATCACTTCCTTCTAAAAGATAAACTAATTTCTCTCCGGTAAATAATTTCCAAGCGCCGCGAAATTCAATTTGCTGCGCGATTTTCTTTTTAGTTACCAGATCATACTTAATATAACGATAAACAATCTGCTGGTTCTCGCCTATTTCCCATTTATTTTCAAAAATAAATTCTCTATGTGTTTGATTATTTTTTACTGAAAAACAAATTCGGTTTTCTTTATCAACGTACCACTTTCCTGATAATTTCCAAGTTCTAAGGCTGACAAGGCTCCATCTATTATAACCTTTTAACTCCAGGACCAGATTATTACCATCAACAGCGATAATCTCGCCTTTTAAAGTAACGTTATCTTTTTGAGCAGGAGTAAAAATAAGTTCATGATTCTTAGTAAACTCCCATTTACCCTTGTCCGACAGTTTATTCATTTTACCTTATCTGATTATTCTCAAAAAACGCCTCTTGCCGACTTTTAAGACTCCTGAGCTTTCAACACAAAAATTTTCATCATCAATACGCTGGGTATCTAAATATACCCCACCTTGTTTAATCAAACGCCTGGCTTCATTTCTAGATTCCGCTAATGACGAATTAATAATAAGATCGACGATATTTGTTTTATCCTGAGTAAGTTTATATTCCTGCATATCTTCCGGAAGTTCTTTTCGGCTAAAAACTTTCTCAAAACCTTCCCTAGCAGCAATCGAAGCTTCCCGGTTATGAAATTCAGAAATAATCTCTTCGGCTAAACGCATTTTCGCTTCTTTTGGGTGGAGTGATTTTATTTCTTCAAGATCAGAATCCGTCAATAGCTCATAATATTTCATCATCATATTATCAGATAGCGACATAATCTTACCGAACATCTCTTGTGGCAGCTCGTTTATACCTACATAATTATTGTAAGATTTACTCATCTTCTGAACTCCGTCAAGCCCTTCTAAAAGCGGCATAGTTATAACCACCTGGGATTCCTGATTAAAATCTTTCTGTAGCTCTCTTCCAACCAAAAGATTAAAAATTTGATCAGTTCCGCCGAGCTCAATATCTGCCTCTAACTTTACCGAATCATACCCCTGAAGTATCGGGTACATAAATTCAAGTAAAGATATATCCTCTCCGCTTGAATATCTTTTTTTAAAATCCGCCCGCGCCAGCATCTGGGAAACTGTAGTATGAGCAGTCAGCCGGAAGATATCCATAGAAGCCATTTTATCAAACCAATCGCTGTTAAAAACAATTTTGAGTTTAGTTATATCAAGAATTTTGCATATCTGCTCTTTGTAAGTCTGGGCGTATTGCAGGACTTCTTCGCTAGTAAGTTGTTTTCTAAGAACAGACCTTCCGGTAGGATCTCCGATGCGTGCGGTAAAATCTCCGATGAGAAAATAAACTTCATGCCCAAGTTTCTGAAATGCCCGAAGCTTGCGCAAAAGCACAGTGTGTCCTAAATGCAGGTCAGGAGCGGTAGGATCAAAACCTGCTTTTATTTTCAGAGGCTGCTTATTTTGGATCGACTTATTTAATTTATTACGCAGTTCCTCTTCTGAAATTATATCTACCGCTCCCCGCTTTATTATTTGTAACTGCCTATCAAGCTCTGTCATAAACCTTTGGCTGATAAACCGATTTTAGCTTGTTCAACATCCACCTTAATCACTTTTACCTTTATTTTGTCTCCCGGTTTAAGAGTGGCCGTGCGTTCAGCTTCAATCTCGTTAGAAAACACAAGCCCTTCAAGTTCCGGTTCAAGTTTCACAAAAACTCCAAAATCCGTAACGCTGACTACTTCTGAATCGCAAACTGTATCAAGCGGATATTTTACGGCGATTTCCGGCCACGGATTATTCTGAAGCTGTTTTAAACCAAGGGCAATCCTGCGATTCTGGCTGTCTACTGATAAAACTACTACATCAACTTTTTGTCCTTTTTTTAACACCTCTTGAGGATGAGCTATGCGCTTAGTCCATGACATATCAGAAACATGGATCATACCTTCAAGATTTGAGTCTAATTCCACAAATGCGCCGTAATCCGTAAAACCGCGGACTTTACCTTGAGCCTTACTATTTACGGGGAATTTTTCTTCTGCTTCAAGCCATGGATTCTGCTCAAGCTGCTTTAAACTTAAGGAAATCCGGCGTGCATCGCGGTCAACATTAAGAATCTGGGTTTCTACCATATCTCCGATTGCAAACATTTCGCTTAAATTATTGATACGTTTTGCCCAAGAGATCTCGGAAACATGGATCAGGCCTTCAATACCCTTATCAAGCTCGACAAATACTCCATAAGGCAGTATATTAACCACTTTTCCTTTTATACGCGCACTAGGAGTAAATTTTTCATCCACATTCTGCCATGGATCAGGAGAGCGTTGCTTAAGGCCCAGAGAAACTTTTCCTGATTCGCGGTCAAGATTAAGGATCATCACTTCAATACGTGCGCCAATTGCTACGATTTCTGAAGGATGAGTAATTTTTGACCAGGACATATCGGTAATATGAAGCAGGCCGTCAACTCCGCCTAAATCCACAAATGCTCCGAAATCAGTAATAGCTTTCACTAATCCTGAATAAATATTTCCGATCTTTAACTCATGCCAAATCTTGGCTTTTGCTTCATCTTTCTCTTTTTGAATCGCTTCGCGGCGGGAAACAATTACACTGCGGCGTAAGCTATTTACTTTAATAATTTTGAATTTAAACCCTTTACCCAAAATATCCCTATCCTGGACATTTTTAAAAGAGGATAGCGATGCGGGAAGAAATCCTTCGATTCCCATCACATCCACAAGAAAACCGCCTTTAACCTTTTTGATTACTCTTCCGTCATTAAGATCGCCGTCCTGATGGCTTTTTAATATTTTATCCCAGCTCTGAAGCCTCATTGCTTTATCGCGGGACAAAACTATTGCTCCGGCATCATCCTCGATCGAATCAACAAAAAAATCAAGTTCCTGATTAATCACAAGGTCTGACTGCTGGAACTGGGATAAAGCTACTATCCCTTCAGACTTAAACCCCACATCAACCAGAACGTCATTCTGGCTGATAGAAACTACTCTTCCTTTAATAATATCGCCTTCGCGCATAATTTTAATACTTTGATTATATAGCTCTTCTAATTCTTTTCTCTCTACAGCTGTTAACATTTTTTGTATTCCTCCTTGTGCTCAAGTAAATTAATGGTTTACAAGTCACAAGTGACAAGTGACAAGTAATAAATTAATATTTCTAGTTAGACAAATCCCTAATGCCGTTCATTACAAGCGTTGCTGCTTGCTGATACGGCATCCTCCTTTCCACAAAAATTTGTTTTCCGAAAACAACGGAAATTTTTGACGGCTTAATAAACTTTGCATGCCGCGGAAAAGCTTCCCTGCTGCCTCGGATATAAGCAGGAATTACCGGCACACCTGCATGGGATGCAATAAAACCCACACCCGGTAAAGGATCCTGTAAATTGTCATCCATTGCGCGGCTTCCTTCAGGGAATATCACAAGCGGTTTATCATTTTTTAAATATCTTAACGCCTGCCTAATGGCCCCAAAATCTGCAGTTTCTCTTTTCACAGGGAAAACTCCGATTCTCGGTAAAAGCCAGCCCATTAACGGATGATTAAATAAACTATCACGTGCCATATAATAAAGCATCTGGTAATTTGCTACTCCTAAGATTACCGGATCTAAATAACTTACATGATTGCTGACCAAAATAAATGCTCCTTTATCCGGAATATTTTCTTTTCCGTAAACTTTTAGGCCAAAAAACAACTTTAAGATTAATGCTGCTATCCCGCGTAAAAACCAGTATAAAAAATTCAACCCAAAAGCCCTTTCCCCTGGCTCAAAAGCCTTTTTGTTTTGGCTAAACTTTTTGATTCCGCGTATACCCGCATAAGCGGTTCAGTCCCGGAAGCGCGGAACATCAACCAGCTTCCATCCTCACAAACAAGCTTAATTCCGTCATAATCTTTGATTTCAACCACTTTTTTTCCATCAAGTTCTTTTATCGCGCGGAGTTTATTCTCATCTAATTTAAATCCTTCGGAAAGTTTAGTATCTTCACGTAAGTAATAAAAACGTCCATACTTTTTTTCCATTTCCTGCATGATTTTAAGCATCGGTTTTTTGCGATCAACCATCATCTCAAGTAAAAGCAACCCTGCCAAAGACCCATCGCGTTCAGGGATATAATTTTTAAAACCCATTCCACCTGCCTCTTCACCGCCGACCAAAATATCTTTTGTCAGCATTAATTCCGAAATATATTTAAAGCCAACCGGAGTCTCAAAAAGTTCACGCTTAAATTCTTTAGCAAGATTATCCATGATATTTGAGCCGACAATAGTTTTAACAAGCCCACCGGACATCTTCCTATCTTCAACTAAATGTAACGCAAGCAAACCTAAGACTTTCTGAGGGTAAATATATTCTCCGTCACCAGAGAATGCGGCAATTCTATCAGCATCTCCGTCTAAAACTAATGCCACATCAAACTTTTGCTCTTTTAATCTTTTTAAAGTCGGCCCCAGATTTTCTATTACCGGCTCAGGCCTCAATCCTTCAAATGACGGATTAACATCGTGCCGTAATAATTCTAACTTAATTTTTGAGCCTTTAAGAACTTCGGCAATAAACCCATTTCCGCTTCCGTGCATTACATCAACTAAAACTTTAAAACGCGCAGATTTTAGTTTTTTAATATCAATATAAGAACGTAAAAATTTAACATAACCCTTAGTCATATCAACTTTTATAATTTCTGCTGCCTGAGAAGGCTTTTTCTCAGGAGGATTATCGATCAAATTTTCTACTTCTTTAGTGACATCAGTACCTGCGGCACCACCGGATGCAGTTTTAATTTTAATCCCGTTATACTCGCTGGGATTATGGCTTGCGGTAATCATTACACCTGCAGTCATACCTCCCCGATTTACTGCAAAACTCAATGCCGGCGTGGGAATCGCACGATCACTAAGCTGCACAGCTATGCCGTTATCTGCCAATACGCGGCTTACAATTGCTGCGTATTTTTCAGAAAGAAATCTTGTATCATAGCCTACTGCTATTTGCAATTTCTGTTCCCTGTCGCCCTGCCTGCCAAAGGCAGGCGTGACCTGTCCCCTGCTATAGAAATCCGCGATTGCCTGAGCAACACGCGCTACGTTTTTAAAAGTAAAATTATCGCTGATTACCCCTCTCCATCCGTCAGTACCAAACCTAATTTGTTGATCAGCCATTTCTTATCCTTTCAATAGCGACTTTTGCATCCGGCGCTTTAAAAATATAAGAGCCCGCAGCTAAAATATTTGCTCCGGCTTCTAAAATTTTCTTTGCATTTAAGGCGTTAATTCCGCCATCCACGCTAATATCTTTTTCAAAAATAGCGCGCAGTTGTTTAATTTTTTTTAACGCAGAGGGTATAAACTCCTGCCCTCCAAAACCCGGGTTTACGGACATAATCAGAACAAAATCAACTTTCGGTAATATTTTTATAATTTTTGCTAAAGGAGTACCCGGATTTAAAGAAATTCCAAACTTGACTCCTCTTTTTTTCAGCTGACAGCTGATAGCTGAAAGCTGAGAGCTGGAAACCGTTTCAATGTGTACAGTCAACATATCGCTTCCGGCATCTGCAAAAATATCAATAAATTTTCCCGGGTTTTTGATCATTAGATGCACATCAAGGGGAAGCCTTGTTATTTTACGGATATCACTGACTACCTGCGGGCCTATAGTAATATTCGGAACAAAATGCCCGTCCATTACATCAATGTGTAATAAATCAGCGCCAGCTGCTTCAACGCGCTTAATTTCGTTTCCCAGGCAGCTAAAATCAGCCGATAGTATCGATGGTGCTATTTTAATAATGTTCATATACACCTTATTTCTTGTAGGGCAGGTTTAAACCTGCCCTACCCAAATAGAAAAATGTTTCCGCTAATCAAAAGTGTCCCTAGCTGTAAAGTTTATTTGCTACGATATATTTATAAACTACATCCGGCACTAAATAACGAAACGATTGCTTCCTTGCGATTGCTTCCCGCACCTCAAATGCCGAAATATCAACTGCCCTGATAGCCACCGTAGCAATATAAGACGGAATCTTCTCAAGCGGATAGCCAGGACGCGTTGCTACCACAAATTTAACCATCTTAAGGATATCTCTTAAATCTTTCCAAGCTTCTAAATACTTAAGTAAATCTGAACCGATAATAAAATAAAGTTCATCATCCGCATAAATCCGTTTAAATTCCCGCAAGGTATCAATAGTAAAAGACGGCCCGGGGCGTTTTATTTCAATATTTGAAGCTTTAAAAAATTTATTCCCGGAGGTAGCAAGCTTTAACATCTTAAATCGGTCGCTTGCCTTTGCCACATCAGAATTTTTTTTATGCGGAGCGATATTTGTCGGCACAAAAATAATCCGGTCAAGCAGCAATTTCTCCCGCACCTCTTCGGCTAAAATTAAATGGCCGATGTGTATCGGGTTAAATGTGCCTCCTAAAATTCCTATTTTCATAAATTATAACTTTTAACTTTAACGCAGATTCTCGCAGATTGCACGCAGATATTCGCAGATATATTATAAAATCTGCGAATATCTGCGTTAGATTTGCGTTTATCTGCGTTAAAATTAAGCATTTCTAACTTGGCCTTTTCCGTATATCATATATTTATACGTCGTCAACTCTTCTAACCCCATCGGGCCGCGGGCATGCAACTTATCGGTTGAAATCCCGATTTCTGCTCCCATCCCGAACTGCCCGCCGTCGGTAAAACGAGTAGAAGCATTAACGTAAACACAGGCTGAATCAACCTGGTTTAAGAATTTTTTGGCATTATCCTCATTTTCAGTTACTATTGCGTCGGAATGCCGCGATCCATAACTATTTATATGTTTCACCGCCATATCCAGGCTGTCTACAATTTTTACTGAAAGCTTTAAATCCAGATATTCAGTGCGATAATCGGCTTCTGTTACCGGTTTTGCCCACTTTACAATTTTTCTTGTAAAATCGCATCCGCGCAATTGAACTCCAGCTTCTTTAAAACGCTTAGCCATACCAGGCAGGAAACGCACTGCCACAGCAGAATGAATAAGCATTGATTCCATAGCATTACAAACACCGGGACGCTGGACCTTAGCATTAAAGCAGATATCATTTGCCATCTTAAGATCTGCACACTCATCAACATAAACATGACAAATACCCTTGTAATGTTTAATAACAGGGATCCGAGAACTCTCGGTAACTTTTTTTATCAAGCCTTCTCCGCCGCGAGGTATAACTAAATCAATATAATTATTAAGTTTTAAAAGTTCATCTATTGCCTTACGGCCACCTTTATTAACCATACTAATCGCAGCCTCAGGTATGCCAAAGCGCTTTAAAACATCCTGTAAAACCTTGCTTATAACAATATTAGAATTAATTGCCTCACTTCCTCCCCTTAAAATTACGCTATTACCGGATTTAAAACATAATCCTGCGCAATCTGAAGTAACATTAGGCCTTGATTCATAAATTATGGCAATTACTCCGATAGGAACATGGACTTTGTTGATCCAGAGCCCATTAGGCATTCTCCAGGCTTTTATCACTTCTCCGACAGGATCGGGTAATTCTGCAATTTCATCAAGAGAACGCGCCATCTCCTTTATTCTGATATCATTTAACCTAAGCCGATCAAGAAAAACTTTTGCTATCTTTAAATCTTTACGATTCTCTTTAATGATAAAATCTTTATTTTTAAGTAAAGCTTTCGCCATCTCATGCAAAACATCATTTTTTACATCCGAAGATAAACTTACTAACGATTGGGCCGCAGCATAAGCACTTTTTGCAATATTCTCTATTTGGCTATTTTTATTCATTTTCATTTCTAAAGTATTACGATATTATCGCGGTGAATAACTTCCCGCTCAAAATGCTGCCCTTTTTGTTTTTCAAGCTGTTTAGAATTAATGCCGGTTTTCCCTCTGGCGATCTCTCCTCCAGAAGAATCCATAACAGTTATTACTTCGCCGCTTATAAAATTTCCACTTACCTGAGTAACCCCGACGCTAAGCAAGCTTTTTTTATTTAAAAGCGCTGCCTTTGCTCCGTCATCTACATAAATAATACCTTTAGGCTTACTGCCATAAGCTAACCAGCGCGACCTTGCTTTCAGGGATTTTTTAGGTATAAATAATGTCCCATTATCCTGCGGTTGCGCTATAACCTTATTAATAATATTTTTGCCATGCCCACATGCAATAACACAAGGAATACCGGAATTAACTGCAATTTTTGCCGCTTCAATCTTAGTGATCATCCCTCCAACGCAGCTATTTTTTTGCGTAGGACAGGCTAAAGCGCGTATTTGAGGAGTAATTTCTCTAACTAAGCGTACAAGTTTTTTATCGCGATCAAGAAGGCCTTCCACATCTGAAAGTATAAGTAAGAGATCTGCGCCTGATAAAGTTGCAACCATAGCAGAAAGACGGTCATTATCGCCAAATTTTATTTCATCAACCGAAACTGTGTCATTCTCATTAATGATCGGTACGCATTTATATTTTAGCAGAGTAAGTATAGTATTTTTTGCGTTAAGATAACGTTTGTGGTCGTCAAAATCATCCCAAGTTAAAAGAATTTGACCGGCAGTAATAGTTTTATCTTTAAAATAACGGCTGTAAACGTTCATCAGCTCATTTTGTCCGATTGCAGCAGCAGCCTGCAGGATATTAAGCTCTTTTGGCCGCTCTTTAAGCTTAAGAAGATGCATTCCTAAAGCAATGGCTCCGGAAGAAACAATGATGATTTCTTTGCCGTCTTTTACCAAGTCACAGACCTGCTGCGTGAGGCTTAAAAAAGCACGCCGATTAAATAGTTGCTTTGAGTAAAATAAGCTCGAGCCTAATTTTATAACGATGCGATTAATCTTCATTTGATTTTCTAAGTGTTTTTAACAAAACAACTGCTAATTCACTAACCCCATCACCCTTAAGAGCAGAAATGGGATAAATTTTTTTGCGCATGACTTTGCGAAAACTCTCTAAATTTTTACTGCTTTGTTCAAGATCCATCTTATTTACTACCACAATCTGCTTCTTATGGGAGAGCTCAAGATTATACTGGCGTAGTTCCTGATTAATGATTTTATAATCTTCAATCGGATCGCGGCCATCAGTACCAGACATATCTATTATATGAACCAGGACCTTGGTGCGCTCCACATGCCGCAAGAACTTATCTCCCAAGCCTTTACCTTCAGAAGAACCTTCAATAAGCCCTGGGATATCGGCGATAACAAAAGAATCATCTTCAGACTGTACCACTCCCAGAACAGGGAATTTCGTGGTAAAAGGATACGCTGCTACTTTAGAATGAGCAGAAGTTAAGGCAGTAATTAAAGTAGATTTGCCGGCATTAGGAAAACCAACTAATCCGATATCTGCGATAATCTTCAGGTCAAGAAGGATATTCTTTTCTTCTCCAGGTTCAAGAGCTGCAAGCACTCCTTTATGACGGCTGCCCAATCCGCCTTTTCCTCCACGCGCTACTAATAGTTCCTCGCCGTCTTCTTTAAGGTCGCGTAAAAGACACCCCGTAGCCGCATCATGGATAATGGTTCCGCAAGGCACTCTTATTATCACCGGAAGGATATCTTTGCCTTTCTGTTGTTTACTAGACCCGTGCCCACCGTGGCTGCCGCGAAACTCACGATGAAACTGAAAATCAAGCAAAGTGTGCAAATTCTTTTGCGCCCGCACTATAATATCCGCGCCTTTTCCACCGTCACCACCATCAGGAATTCCAAAACGGGTGTATTTATCCCTGTATACACTCATACAGCCTTTTCCGCCATCTCCTGATTTGACTTTTATTTTTATACTATCAATGAACATTAGTTAAGATTTAATTTCATCAACTTTAATTCTGGTTAACTGCTGCCTGTGGCCTTTTTTCCAATGGCTTGACTTACGCCGACGGTATTTATAAGAAACTATTTTTTCACCTTTTACCTGATCAACGCAGGCGCAAGTTACTGAAGCTCCTTTTAGATATGGTTGCCCGATATCAACATTATCTCCAGATGCAACTAAAAGCACTTTATCTAAAACTAACTTTTCACCGGGATCGATAATTAATTTTTCAACATCAAGAACCTCATCTTTTTCAACTCTAAACTGCTTTCCTCCAACTTCAATTATTGCATACATTTTTACGTCTCCTTCAATTGGTTAATAAAGTATAACTCTCCCATTGTAAAGGGTGTATTATACACGATTAGTTTAAATTTAGCAAGGGAATTGTTAAGATACTCTAATATCTTCTAAGTGTAAGGCAGGATTAGAGATAAGGTTAACTTTAACGTGGAATTTACGTTCAATAAGATACAGGCCTTGTTTTGATTTAAGGATCTCATCAACTATCACGGGATTTAAAGAAACACTAACCTCTTTTACCCGGTTATTTTGCAGGTATTTTTTCAGCTCGCGCTGCGCATCAATTGAAACTGTCAGGGCAGATTTTATCTTTGCTCTTCCCTGGCAATATGGGCAAACCTGATATGACAACATCTGGATAGTGCGATGAACCCGCTCCCTTGTCATTTCTACTACACCAAAACGGGAAATCCCTAAAATATCATATTTGGCCTTATCTGTACTTAGCGCTTTTTTAAGTACATTGAAAACTTCCCTTCTATGCCCTTCTTTTTCCATATCAATAAAATCAATTACGATTATCCCGCCAAGGTCGCGTAATTTTAGCTGCCGCGCCACTTCCTGGGCTGCTTCACAATTCACTTTAAAAGCCATATCTTCCTGTTCAATATTACGTTTGAATCCGCCGCTATTGACATCAATTACCACTAAACCTTCCGTCGGCTCTATAACTAAATAAGCTTTAGATTTCAGGTAAACTTTACTTTCGTGAATCCGGTTAATCTGGCGCTCAATATCATTATTTTCAAAAAGATTTCCCTGGGGATAATAGTGCACGCGCCCTGAAAGATATTTTAAAAACGTCTTCATAAAACGCATGATCCGGTAATATTCTTCTTTTGAATCAACGACCAATTTATCTACATCGTCGGCAAAAGAATCCCTGATTACCCTAAGCGTAAGGTCATACTCTTCATAAACAACCGCCGGTGCTTTCCTTTTTTCTAAACCTTCCGACATCTTGTCCCAGAGTTTACTTAAGAAATGTACATCATTATCAAGCTCTTGCTTTGATTTTCCGCTTGCAGCTGTCCGCACAATAAAACCGGCATCTTTAGGCAATTTTAACTCATGCAAAACTTGCTTCAGGCGCCTTCGCTCATCATCCTCTTCAATCCGTCGCGATACTCCGATATGATTCTGGTGCGGAGTAAGCACAAGATATCTTCCGGCAAGGCCAATATTACAAGAAAGCCGCGGGCCTTTGGTGCCAAATTGTTCTTTTACAACCTGCACCATTACTTCTTGATTCTTTTTTATGGTTTCTTTGGGGGATTTTTTAGAACGCTGGGGCTTTTTAACCTGCTTATCTTCATCAGGGCCTTCATCGCTAGATGATTCATGTTCAAGCATTTCTTCAAGTTCAGAAAGATAAAGAAAACCTTTTTTGAGAAGGCCGATATCTACAAAGGCAGCTCCTAATGCCGGAAGCACAGCATCAATACGGCCTTTATAAATATTTCCGACGATAGTTTTATCCTGCGGCCGTTCTATATAAAACTCTTCGAGTACCCCATTATTAACAATGGCTACTCTTTTCTCGCCTGATTCAATATTGATTAAGATTTCTTTTGGCATATTATCTCTTTAGGGACATTTCTTAACATGCAAATTACTTGCTAAGAAATGTCCCTGTTTATTATATAAATCTAGCTGCCTTTATCTGAACCCCTTCAGGAAGTTCTGCTTGAAATTTTTCCTGAAAATCTTTTAAACTAATAAAATCCCTAAGCGAAAATATTGCTTCTTCATTTTCGCTTTCTATCCCCAGCTTAAGCGCCCTCTGAGTGCTAATCTTAAAATGAGGACTAAACCCTTCGGTAACCTTCATCGGAAGGCTTGCCCTGCGCGCTGCCCGGGAAAATAAACGCATTAAATCAAGGTGGGATATATACCTTGGAAAGCCTTTTTTTGTAAAAATAAAAGCGACTTTAAACACCGATTAATTTTTTTTATCAAAACCGAATTTTTTTTCTAACGCGCCGATATTTTCCGCGCTATTATCTTCATCTCTAACAATATGAGCTTTAATAAAAATTATCAATTCAATTTTTTCCGAATCATTAGTATCTCTGCTAAAAAACTTTCCTAAAAGCGGGATCTTTCTTAAGAAAGGTATTCCAATATTACTTTTGCCTTTTACATCCTTAAGTAAACCACCAATTACTACAGTTTCTCCGTCCTGAACTAAAATCCTTGTTTCTGCTTCACGAGACTCAATAATTGGATACGAATCCGCCGTAGTTGTATATGTGGCAATGGCAGGATGCACTATCATATTGATATACTTATCTCCGCAAACCTGAGGCACAACATTAAGCTGAATTCCAATATCCTGATAATAATCAAGGCTTTTTGTAACTGTTTCTGAACTCTGAGTACTTTCTTCGGATTTAAGAATAGGGTATTTTGTCCCAACTAAAATTGTTGCCTCCTGATTATTTAATGTCATTATCCTGGGAGCAGAAAGAGTATTAGTCTGCACATCTTCTTCAAGCGCAAATATCATTGCCTCAAATTGAGATCCTGTAAGCTTACGGTATATAACTTCAAGCCCTCCCGCGCCCGGACTAATACCGTTAGCACTATCAGCGACAGCCGAAGTAATACCAGTAGTACTTAAAACACGCGCTCCAAGAGAAGCCTGAGTAACACCAGCTTTAGATTTATCAACAGGTGTCTGGCCAATTGTACCAGTTACTCCACCTGCCTGCTGATCTCGCGTAGCCCAATCAAAACCAATATCTTTAAGCTTATCGCGGTTTACTTCCATTATCCTAGCTTCTATCAATATCTGCACAGGCTTAACATCGATTTTTTCTATTACATCTTTAATCTTGTCCATGCTTGGAGGAATATCGCTGACTATCAAAGTCTTAGACCTGACTTTTTCTTCTCCTCCTTTTCGTTCTCTTTTTGACAATTCTGTAGTACCAAATGCCCATCCACCTTGGCCGGTCATTTCAAGAATAGTAACTTTTCCTCTTGGGGATAATTGCGGTTCAATAGCTTTTTTAGCATCTAAGGCATCGATAAATTTTAGGTCGAACACCTCTGTTACGGTAGGTTGTACTTGCGCCAGGTCAACCTCTTGTTTTTTCTGTTCAGTTAGTTTTTCAATCGGAGCTACTGTAATAATATTTCCTTTTTTATCATAGCCAAAACCATGAGTCTTCAAGATAACATCGAGGGCATTCTCCCAAGGCACATCTACAAGCCTTATGGTAACGTTGCCCATAACTTCGGGGGTAGTGACAATATTAACACCAGCTTTATATGAAATTATTTTAAGGATATTTTTGATATCCGCGTCTTTAAAATCAAGGGTAACATTACGCGAACTATCAGCTTTAACCTGTTCCGGTACCGCGACAGCAAGAGTTTCCTGCGTATTTTCTTCCTGCGCCAAAACAGAAATAGTTATACAGAAAAGCGACGCTACTAAAACTATCGCCACCTTTTTCATTATTGTTCCTCCTTTTTCAACTCAAGCTCCTTGATCTGGCCATCTTTAATTAAAAAAACTTTTTCCGGTTCAATTTTTAATACCTGATAACCTCCAGCATAGTCTCCGATACGCACAATCGCACCACCTAATATAGCATAAGAAAGGCTGTTTTTGTCAAAAATAATCCCTTCAAGCGCAATATCAGCCTCACCTTTTTCCTCCTCGTCTATTTTTAAAAGAATTCCATCGGCAGTCACAAGCGGTATAAAAGGATTGCGTTTTTTCTTTGCGCTATATTCAAACCCCAATACGCAAATTACAGTTAAAATAATAACCAAAAAAACCAATTTATTTTTTAACATACGCTTTTAAAGTTACAATAAAACTCTGCTTAAGATAAGAATCATTGGAATTTATAATGTGTAGGTCGGAAACTCCGCTTAAAATATCCATCTGCTCAAGCTTATTCAGGAAAACTCCAAAATTATGGTAATCAGTATCAAATTCAAGGCTTACTGAAAAAGGAGAAAAACTTTGCCCCTCTACAACTTCATCTTTTAGGCTTTTATTTTTTAGCGGTTTAATCTGAGCCAAACTTATATTCCGCTCATTAGCTATCTCTGAAATTCTTTGTAACAGAATCATTATTTCTGATTCACTAATAACCCTTTTTACTAAAACCGCTTCTGTTTTTATCTGTGTATTTTTTGCCTGGCTAAGCCCCAGCTTAACACTTTTTATCTCTTCAGCCTTAATAGAAATATCTTTTCCTATGTTTTTTAATCCTTTAATTTGGGCAGGAAAAATCATCCCCAGGTCTATGTAAAGAAAAATACCCATGGAAATAGCAACTAAAATAAGCTTTTTTTTATCCGAGATCAACTCCGTGATAAAAGAATCGTTTGAATTAATTTTTGAAAGCAAATCTTTTATCGTCATCTCTTTTTCTCCATGCCCGGAATCATAACACTCAATGTAAAATCGGTTACATCATAGCCGCCAACTTTACGCTTACTAACCGTAGAAAGCTCTAGCCCGCTAAACCCTTGCATAAAATCCTTATCATCCTTGAGCTGCTTCATAAATTTGTTAATTAGCGCCATTTCATCTTTCTGTAAAGAAATTACGCTTGCCTGTAGATTAAGCCCAACTTGAGAATAAGTAAGCTCTTGAAACCAGATTCCGCCGGGCAGGAGCAAGCTTAACTTATTAAGTTTTGGCGCCCAAAGCAGGCTTTTACTACTTAGCTGATTTATTATTTTATCTTCAAGGCTGCGTTGTGCCGTACCACTTTTTAGCTCTTCCCACTGCTTACGCTCGACATCCATAATACCCCATTGACGCTTAAGCATGCCAAGCTGTGTACTCTTAAAAATAGATAAAACTCCTAAAATAATTTGCACTATGATAATCAAAACTAAAATTCCTGGGATTACAAGAAAGACCTGGCTGGGAATAACCTTAACACTCTCATTTGAAACAGGTTTTTTCGCTTTTTGCCTAAGTTCTTCGGGAAGTAAATTTATCTCAATCATTTTATCCCCGCAGCGCAAGCCCGGTTGCAACCGCAAGCTGAGCTGCTTTTTCTTTTAATTTATCAGTTTCTGTAATATTTTCTGTAGAAATTTGCGAAAATGTGTCCCAAATTTCCACTTCAATCCCGATATAAGAAGAAAGCTTCTCTTTTAACCCTGCTAAGAGGCTCCCTCCTCCGCTTAAAAATATTTTTTCTACTGAAGACGCGCTTTGGCTTTCGTAATAATCAAAAGAAGTGCGCACTTCCGAAGCCAGATTTGAGAGCACAAGGTCAATTGCCGCGGCAAAATCTTTAGCCTTTTTTATCGCGGAATTAATTTTAAGTTCTTCGGCAACTTTAAAATTTTCACCCGTTGCATCTGCAATTCTTTGGGTAATATTACTGCCGCCAATATGGATATCCCGGCTTAAACGGGGAACCCCTGATTCCAGGATATTTAAATTGCTAAATGCCGAACCAATATTTAATAGTGCCACGGTTTTAGTTTTTACGTTCTCCTGCTGGCCATAGTTAAAAAGAAAGGCATTTATAACTGCTAATGAATCTATATCAATCAGATTAATAAATAAACCGCTTCCTTCTACTACTTTAACCCTCTGGTTAATAAAATCTTTTTTTGCCGCAGCCAATAGCACAAGCATCTTATTATCCGGTAAGCTTGAATTTAAAATATACCCGTCTAAATTAACTTCGTTTAAAGAAAAAGGGATATGCTTTTGCGCCTCAAATTTTAAAGCTTGGCGAAGCTCGGCATCGTTCATTTTTGGAAAATCAATATAGCGTAAAATCACCGATAATCCAGAAACAGAAACTACTGCATTTTTTACCTGGCTAGCTGTGCTAATTTTTTTTAATACCTGCTCTAAATCCATCTGAATTGGCTCAAGATAATAATCGCAAATCGAGGCTTTGTTGTCTTTTGCGATCTTTAATTTAACAGCCTTTATAGTGTGAGTTCCGATATCAATACCAAGAGTAAAACGGTCTTTAGTCTTGCCTGAAAATTGTTTCATATATTATGCGCCTTCATCTTGCCATGAGACTAATTCTGGATGAATAAAAGAAATGTCTTCTATAGCTTCTCTGATTGCGTCTTCATCATAAGTTATATCAACCGTACCAGTTATCTCTGTATCTCCGATAGTTGCACTCGTCTCAGCTAAAATAGTACCATTAATAATAGCATTGCCTGCCATTCGCAAATTACCGATTACATATATTATACCATTAAATGCTCCGCCTGTAATCTGCGCATCCCCTTCAACTATCAGTATCCCGCTTCCTGTCCATGTGCTTGTGCTAATACGTAGCTCATTTCCCGCAGAAACATTAACCCAAGTAAGCCCTTCAACCGGCGTAACGTTACTAGGAGGATCATTATAAACTGCAGTTGCATATGCTTCAACATCCTCTTTTCCATTTTCAAAAAGATCGGCAAAATTAATTGAAGCATACTCTTCCGTAGGCCCATTAATAGTCACCCCGCCTTTAATATCCAACTCAACGGTTGTGCGTATCGCATGTTGAAAATTACCTAAATTAATAGGATCGGTTTCTGCTACTGCAGATAAAGATCTGGTTATTACTTCACCCGAAGGCAGAGTAACGGTTCCAATAGAATTTATCCTATAATAATTACCCGAAATAAGGGTAGTAGTTGCGCTATAATCATAGCTAGAACCACCTAAGTCTCCTGATACACTATTGGGCATATTATCAATTGCTTCGGCAATTCCGGATTCTGCCAGCCAGAATGCCCTGACAGAAGAAACGTATTTTTTAGCTTGCGTATTTTGACTTGCGCTTTTTAAAAAAAACGCTCCGGAAAGAATACTTAAAACAACAATAACCGAAAGTGCCATAATCAGAGCTACGCCGCGTTTACTCATTTCTAATTTTTAGCTCCTCACGCAATGTAGTAGTAATAACTCTTCCGCCAATAGCTGTTCTTTGCATACTAATTAATACTATTAGTTTTTTGGTTATTTCGAAATCATACTCGACAAATTCCTTAGTAGTATCGTTATAAGTAGTATAAAACGGATTTTCAACTATATCGCTAAAATTCCAGGTTTGCATAACATTTCCGCCGCTAATCAAACTCCGCGTTATTCTATCAAAGACCGGATCATAATTATAATCTATATAATCTCCGGTTATATACCAAGTATTAGACGCATCACTCCATTGCCACAAATTAAACTTCAAATGTGTCCCAGAAGGCGTATTAACTGCCTGCGCAATTTCAGAGCCAAGCACGCCTCTAATATCACGAGCGATCCAATCCATCAAATTACGCGTAGCAGCTTGCATCTCAACTTTTACTCCGCTTATCGAATTACCTGATTCTCCTATATTAAGCGCGATAAATAAAGCGCTCATAATTATACCTAATAAAAGCATACTTACTAAAACTTCTATAAGACTAAATCCTTTTATTTTAACTGGAAATACGCGTAGAAAGCGAAAAATTACGCGTACTCCCTCTTTCGCTCCAACTGACATTTACAGTGACCTCCGCTATTCTGGTTCCTACATTACGCGAAAGCGTAATCGTTTCAGAAGATAAACTAGTAAAAGTAGGGGCACTATAACTTGAAATACTGGTATAAGCAACCCCTTTAATCTGCTCAAGCACAAATTGCGCGTCATTGACAGCTATTACAAGATTGTTATTTGATTCATTAAGCAAGGTTGAGCTGACAAAAGCAACAAGCATTCCGCTAATAGCGAATAAAAGTATAAACGCAGCAACCATAAGTTCAACTAAAGTAAACGCGCGATTAGATATTTTTATTCTCATTCTTCCTTTATCTGACATGATACTGCCCCTAAAACCCCTCCGGTAGTAACGGAAAAAATATTTTTCCCGCTTAAACGGCAATGCAAAGGCTTAGCCTGGCATTGATACCCGGAAGCTTCAAGCCGCAAACAATCATATCTATAACCTTTGAAAGATGAATCATTAAGATAATCATGATCCAAATACGCAGGGGTACCTTGAGTCAAAGCTAAAATTGTAAGAGGAAAAGTACCCTGATGGTCTTTAGAATAGTTTTCAAGGGCAGCAGAGACAAGTTTAAGCGAAGCCTGGGCAGCGGATTCGTTTTGAGTGATATTAAGTTTTGTTGCCTGTTCAATTATAAAAATTAAAAGCAAGCTGATTAAAGCCACGCTTACAGTAATTGCTACCAGGCTTTCGGCGCGGTTATTTTTCATCTTAAGAAAATTTTATCATAAATAATTTTTTATACAATATAATTTAACTACACGCTACTTCAGCAATAACACTTCCTGTAGATATAGTAAAAATGCGGGTGCCACTGGAATTGCAAGAAACAGGCGTAGCTGCACAAATATAACCTGTATCGGCAAAAGTTGGGCAAGTAAAGTTATATCCACCAGTAAGTGCTGCAGTATAATCCACGCGCAGAATAGGCGGAGAAGTTGTAATAAGATCATTCATTACTACGGGGTAATTTCCGGAATGACTAATAGCAAAAGTTTCACAGGAAGTAGAGATTGCTTTAAGAGTTGCCTGGGCATAGACATCATTAGCAGCACGCCTGGCACGTAAAAGATTGGATATAGCGATAGATGCTAAAAGTGCAATTATAGCTACTACGATCATTATTTCTACAAGAGTAAACCCTCCTAAAAAAAACTCCACGTTTTTAAAACAAAAACGTGGAGTTTTAATAAGATTACTTCTTTTCACTATTAGCTACAAGCTGCGCTTGTAGTAACAGCTCCAGTGGTTACTGTATAATCAAGTGTTCCTGTGGTATTGCAACCAGTAGCTTGAGCTTGCATGCTATAGCCTCCAACTGCTAAAGTAGCATTGCAAACATAAGTATAACCCTGCGTAGAAGTATCACATATAGTTCCTGCTGCCGCAGCAAAAGTAGCTAATTGCACAAGAGTATCTGGATAATTACCATTATTTGCCGTAGCATAAGTTTCCGCGGCTGTAGCAAATGTTCTCAAATTCGCCTGAGCAGCAGCTTCATTAGCTGTCCTTCTTGCTTGTAGTAAGTTCGGAATGGCGATTGCCGCTAATAAGGCAATGATTGCAACAACGATCATGATTTCTACCAACGTAAAACCTTTTCTGTTCATTCCTACTTCCCCTCCTTCCAGGGTTTAAGGTATCGCTTATAGTAACCCGGATATATTATCCAAAATTAATCCGATTAATTTCCAGGCCATACGCGTTACCTTGTGTTATATTACTTTTCTTATACCACCTCCTTTCTTCTATGTCAAGAAAAATAAATAAAAAAATATGGTTCTTCTTATCCCGCAGGGATTTACATAATAAGTATATCATAGAGCAGGAGTATATTCAACACCTACTCGACCGCGTAGGTCGAAACGACCTACGCGGTCAAAATACTAAACTTCAAACCACGCTATCGTCTTCTTAAGCCCCTGAAGTAACGACACCTTTGGCTGCCAACGTAAATATTTACGCGCCTTGCTTATATCTGGCTGGCGCTGCTTGGGATCATCTATTGGCAAAGATTCATAGGTAATATTGCCTTTGGTATTAGTAAGCTCGGCCACAATATCGGCAAGTTCCCTGATAGTAAATTCACCTGGATTACCTAAATTAAACGGTTCATGAACCCTGCCTTTTTTATCTCTTGGTAAACACAAACATCTCCAGATCCCTTCTACTAAATCGCTGACATAACAAAAAGAACGGGTCTGCTTACCTTTACCATAAACAGTCATCGGTAGATTATGCATTGCCTGATAAATAAAGTTTGGCACCACCCTTCCGTCATTAATACGCATACGCTCCCCATAGGTATTAAAAATACGTATAATACGCGTATCTATTTTATGCACACGATGATAAGCCATAGTAATTGCTTCAGCAAAACGCTTACTTTCGTCATAGCAACCACGCACCCCCACAGGATTAACATGCCCCCAATAACTCTCCGGTTGGGGATGCACTAACGGATCTCCGTAAACTTCTGAAGTCGAAGCAAGTAAAAAACGCGCATTATTTGCTTTAGCTAAACCGAGGCTATTATGCGTACCTAATGAACCAACCTTAAGCGTTTGGATGGGATATTTCAGATAATCGACAGGAGAAGCTAAAGAAGCAAAATGTAAAACATAATCGACTTTTTCTTTGATCTCTAGCGGTTTTGATACATTATGCTGAACATAGCGAAAATTTTTGTTTTTAAGAAGGTGGTCAATATTATTCATTGAGCCGGTAATCAGGTTATCAACACAGATCACCTTTAGCCCTTCATCAAGCATCCGGTCGCACAAGTGCGAGCCAATAAACCCAGCACCTCCGGTTATTACAGCAATTTTTCTACTCATTTTTGTGTTTTATTGACTTTGGTAACATAACTGCTTTTAAGCTCAAAAAGCACATTCTCGATAAGTTTAGCCTCATCATCGGTCAAATTACCTTTGGTTTTTTCTTTAAGCATATCCAGAGTATCAATAATAAATTTTGCCTGAATTAAATTCTCGGTTTTCTTATTAGTAGTAGGATCAGCCATATCTCCTAAAAATATGGAAACCTGTAAAGCCAAAGTACTGATAAAAAAATTAAAATCCGGCGCAGAAGGCAAAAACGCGCTCTCGTCTACTGATTTTTTGATATCGTCCATTGCTACTCCTCGCAAGTTCAGGGACACTTCTTACAGGGACATCTCTTGACAGGCAAATTACTTGTTAAGAGATGTCCCTAGCTAATCACCACCCCCGCATACCCCACCACCGAAGCATAATCACCGGTAACATCACCGCTAGTCTGGTAACCGGATAACCCCGCTTTTTTAGCGCCTAGCGCCTTGGCAGCATATAGCATCGAAGCCACCGGCGCATATCCACACATGGAAATATTCAACTCTTCTACTTTTTGGATTAAACCAGAAGGATTAAGCCCAATAATTTCTTTTATCGCCTGCTGATCATTTATTTTAGCCATTTCAGCCGAAACATAATGGCTCATATCAGAACTCGCTATCACTAAAGAATTATCTTTCAAATTTTCCGCCTGAATCGCTAAAGCAATTGCATTACCTAATTCTTCAAGCAACTCCGGATCATCACTAGCTATAGTTATCGGAACGATTTCTACGGCAGGAGAAAAATACTGCAGAATTGGAACTTCTACCTCAAGAGAATGTTCAAGAATATGCGCCTCTTCATCAACAACAAGATATTTAAAATACCGGCATATTGACTGCGCAAGTACGGTATTAATCCGTACATCTCCGAAAGGAGTCTGCCAGAAACCTTCCTGCATTATGCTAAAAGCCTCACCTCTACCGGTATGATTCGGGCCGATAAGTACACATATACCGGGAATCTCAATACCAGCTAAAGTATTCACCGCGACAGCACCTGAATAAATATACCCGGCATGCGGAAGCATACAAGCTTTTGCTTTAATTTTTTTGGCTATAGGCTTATGAAAAGAGCGGATGAGTTCTTTTAATTCTCCGGGATCTGACGGATAAAATGTTCCGGCAACTGCAGCCCTACGTAAATTATCCTTATGCATCAAAAATTCCCTCTATTAATTTTTTAGCTGATTTTAGGTCATCGCCAGTAGCCGGATGATGCGCCTCAATAACCTTAATGGTGTCTTTTTTTATATAAGGCTTGAGCTTTAAAAAATCTATTTCTCCTTTTCCGGGAGCACGATGATCATCGCAACCAAGAGCATCATGTATATGTATCCCGCCAAGAGATCCGGAATATGCCTCTAAAAAATCCTCATGGCGCATAAAACCCAATAACTCCATTACCTGCGCATGGCCTGTATCATGCCAATAACAAACTTTACTGCCGCGGAACTTTTCAAGAATTATACCTATCTCTTCAAACTCCGGAATTTCCCGGTAATAAAAACGTGTTTCTATCCCTAAAGATATATTTTTACGGCGAGCATAACGCTCAAGCTCATCGATACTGCGCAGAGTTTGCTCAAAAAATTTACCTTTGGTTTCTTTACGCTGGCGGATAATATCCTGGCGCAACTGTCGGAATTCTTGAGAATCTTTTAAGCCCTTTTCATAAAGATTAACCAGATCGCGCATGCGATCAGGAATTTCAACTCTTCCACAATGTAAAACTACTGCCTGAGCAGACAATCGTTCGGCAGTATCAATAGACCTTTTAGTAAAACGCACTGCCAAAGAGCGCTCTTCTTCATCAAGTGAAGATAAAGAATAACAGTCTGGCAATGCAACTTTTCTTGCTAAACCATCAGGGATAGGGCAATAATTATGGAGGCTTCTTACAGAAATCCCGTGAGGCCCCAGGTAGGCAGCGATAACTTCTACCTGGGAAACGGTGAGATTAAAACTTAATTCTATTTCTTTAAAACCCAGAGCGAGGACTTCTGCCAGCATAGCCTCTGCATCTTCATAGCGAAAAGCATTCCAGGAGACAGAGAGGCCGATACTCATTAACTAAAATCTCCTCTTAGCCTTCGCTTTCTTTCTTTTACGCTCGCTGGGCTTCTCGTAATGCTTGCGCTCCCGGACCTCTTTTAGAATACCGTCCTGTTCCACGTCTTTTTTAAAACGGCGCAGCATTGCTTCAAATGATTCGTTTCTAACTGGTTGATTTTCTTGCATTTTTAATCACCCCTTGTCAATTAGACAACACCAGCGCACATTTGCGCAAAAGCGCATGCCGGCGTAATTCCTATAGGCGCCGGGCTACCGATTGCGCTGGGTGTTTGTAGGAAAAATAATACCATTTGCCGGTCAAAATGTCAATAGTTTTACTATTTTACTAAAATTTAATCTCTACGCCTCCAGTAAATGTTTCACCCGGCGCCGGATTAAAATATTTTGTAGCGCCGCTTACAAAACCATGGGAGTTGTATTTTCTGTCAAAAAAATTATCAATTGCCAGAAATATCTTCATTGCTTTATATTCATAGCTCACCTTAGTATCCGCTGTTATATAACTTAAAAGTTTATTGCCGTTTGTCGAATCAATATAAGAGCTGCCAACATACGTAACAGCTAAATCCCAACTCAACCCAAACTCTGTAGCAAAATGCAATCCTGAACTTGCCTTATGTATCGGGATGTTGGCCAGATATTTCCCGCTATAACTTCCTGTTTCATTTTTTGCCCGTGAATAGGTATAATTCGCAAATCCTGACAACCATTTGACAATTCTAAAATCTAAACTCGCCTCTACGCCTTTATGAGATGTTTTACCATAATTCTGATATTTTACGCTAGCATAGTCATACCAAATTTCATTATCAAGCTCCATCCAGTAAAAGCTTATATTTGATTTCAAAGATTCGTTAAAACGATGGCGTAATCCGATTTCATAGCTTGTCGCTTCTTCAGGCTTTAAATCAGGATTAGCCGAGCTTCCATAAGTAAACATCTGGCCTATTGTAGGAGTCCTGAAGGCCTGAGCATAATTAGCATAAAGATTCGAATCTTTCTGATACATATAAACCAGGCTGCATCTCGGAGTTAATTTAGACATTTTTTCTGTCTTTGAATTATTTGTAGTTTTGCGGTCGTCAAAATCAAAATCTACCCAATCATGCCTCATCCCTGCGATAAACCGTAAAGCGTCAATAAGCCTAATTTCATCTTGAAGGTACGGCCCGATTTTGCCCCTTGTAACTGCGTAATCGCTCTGAAGCGCTCCTCTTTGCTGATACGGTGCTTTGTATTCCTCATAATTGAAATAATCTTTTCCCAGGTCAATTCCTGCAGTAAATTCATGTTCTAAGCCCATAATTTCCTGATTTAAGCTGCCTTTCAGCAATACACCATAAGCATCTTCATCCTCAATCTGCTCTTTTTTCGTACTCTCTGCACTTCCACTTGTATAAAATGAATCTACGTCATTATTTTTATAATAAACTATTGCTTCTGTTTTTGCCTCATCATTTATATCCCAAGCGTGCGTAATGCTTACGTCGCTTTTTGTTCCGCCGCTTTTATCATTTTCGCTACCCGGGCGTGCCTGACGCCGATCCTGCGCAATCTGGGCCTCAGTCAATGCCCACGGAATAGCGCCTCTTTCTTTCTCATAATAGTCTAATGACAATCTTAAGTTTTGAGCATCGTTAATTGTATAATCTAACTTTCCCTCCGCATGAGTCCTATCGTAATCACAATGTTGCCGAAATCCCTCCGTGGTTTTATAACTTACCCCCGAAAGCACCCTTAGTTGTTTATTATACGCTCCCAAAATCGAAACTCCGTACTCCTGCGTATTAAAGCTGCCGAAAGAAGTTGATACTCGAATTTCAGGCTTATCCTTCGGCTTCTTAGTAATAATATTTATTACTCCGGACATGGCATTATCTCCGTAGAGAGCTGACGCAGGGCCTCGTACAACTTCGACGCTCTCTATGTTATCCAATGAAATCAAATCCCAATCAACCAGCTTATCTGCGCCTTTATTCTGCGGTATTCCGTCGACTAATACCAGTTGATGGCTAGACATACCTCCATAAAAACCGCGCATATTGACAACACCGGTAGACCCTACTCCGGAGGAATCATACGTATATATTCCCTCAACATTCTTCAATAAATCAGGAATGCTTTTTGCGTTGGTCTGCGCGATTTCTTGAGCAGAAAGAATATTTACGCTCGCTGGCGTTTCTGACACCTTTCGCGTTGTCCTTGAGGCAGTTACGGTTATCGACTCCAGTTCAATAATTTTTGCGTTAATATATTTGTCTTCTTCAGCATAAGCCGATAAGGCAATTGTTAATGTCATTATCCCTGTAAAAAGTAATACTCTCTTTTCCATCATTTCCTTTCCCTCTCCGGCGAGTTCGTTTTTATTTCATCTTCAGAAACCAGCAATACATACGGCTTGGCAGAAACCGGGTTCTTTTCCACCACTACCACTGTTTTATAAACCTCTTCAATGATTTTATAGTTGATTACGTCTTCGGTTGCCCCTTCCCTAAAAATCCTTCCGTTACTTAACAGGATTAAACGCCGGCAGTATTCGCTGGCCAGATTCAGATCGTGTAAAACCATGAGTATTGTCAACTCTAATTCCCGATTCAACCGTTTTATCAGATCCAAAATTCGCACCTGATGGGTAATGTCTAAATATGTTGTGGGCTCATCCAGTAAAAGGAGTTTTGGCTGTTGAGCAAGCGCGCGGGCAATAAATACAAGCTGCCTCTCTCCTCCGCTTATCTGAGTCATAAGATGATCTTTAAACCTCAACGTATCAGTTAAGCGCATGCATTCTTCGGCAATTTCCAGGTCGTCCTTATCTTCAAAAAATTGGAAATTTTTTAAATGCGGAATTCTGCCTAAAAGAACAAATTCTTCTACAGTCATCGATATAGGATTAATACCCTGCGGAAGTACTGCCATCTTCCTTGCTAATTCTTTGAAGCTCATCTGCCAGATATCTTCCCCGTTTAAGATAACTGCGCCTTTTTTTGGCTTAAGCGTACGGCTAATCCCGCGCAGCAATGTAGTTTTTCCTGAACCGTTAGGCCCGATTATGCCTACAATCTCCTTATTATTAACTTTAAAATTAATATCCTGGACAAAAAAATTCCCCGTGTATCCGCAGGTCAGATTCTTGATTTCTAACATGGCTTTCTGGTAAAGGTGTAGATAAAGAGGCTTCCACCTAATATCCCGGTAATCACGCCAACCGGAAATTCTATCGGCGCAATTATTGTCCGGGCTAAACTATCACAAAAAATTAAAAAAACAGCTCCGCTCAAAAAAGAGCTGATTAAAAGAATCCGGTGGTCGTTTCCTACAAGCCGGCGCATAAAATGCGGTACGATAAGGCCGACAAAGCCGATCATGCCGGCAATTGATACGCTAAAACCCGTAAGTAATGACGCCAGGATAAAAAGCAGCCGTTTGCTCTTTTCAACGTTTATGCCCAAATGCCTTGCCTCCTCTTGGCCTAAAGAAAAAGCATTCAGGTCAAAACAAAAAATATACGCTGCAATTAAACCCAGGATTGCCATTCCCAACGCTAGTTTTATCAATAACCAATTCGGCTGGTCAAGTGAGCCCATTATCCAAAAAACAATTCCGTGCAAATCTTCGGCCCGGGAAATAGCCATAATCAACATGATCAGCGATGAGCAAATAAAACTTAACATTACTCCGCAAAGTAGGAGCCCTTGCATCCTTAAAATCTCCTGTTTCACGCTTAAGGCATATACCAGTGTTATTACGCAAATACCTCCCAGAAAACCAAATATAGGCAAACTTAATAAACCAAACACATTCTGCATACGTAAGACGATATTCAAACACACACCCAATGCCGCTCCGCCTGAAATACCTAAAGTATAAGGCTCAACCAGGGGATTACGGAACATCCCCTGCAGAATTACTCCGGCAAGGCTTAAAGCGCCTCCGATTGCAAATCCCAGGAGAATCCTGGACAGGCGGATATCAAAAAGAATAACGAATCGGGCATCTGTACGGCCTTTTGAAATGATTTCACCGAT
>CAKKSP010000012.1 GCA_919902045.1 Omnitrophica bacterium GWA2_41_15
CCTTAGTTTACACCATATTCCGGAAAGCTTGGCATTCTAAACATATTATCTATTAGTAGTATAAACACCCAGCGCAAGCGGTAGCCCGGCGCTAATAGGAATTGCGCCGGCATGCGCTTTTGCGCAAATATGCGCTGGTGTTACTTAGCTAGCAAGGAGGGTGAAATGTCTAAAAAAATAGCTCTAGAAGTTATTACTACAAGGATTTTAGAATTACGAGGTAGAAAAGTAATGCTTGATCGTGATTTGGCAACGCTTTATGGTGT
The DNA here is from genome assembly GCA_919902045.1 of Omnitrophica bacterium GWA2_41_15. Classification (GTDB taxonomy): domain Bacteria; phylum Omnitrophota; class Gorgyraeia; order Gygaellales; family Profunditerraquicolaceae; genus CAKKSP01. The sequence continues at coordinate 267 of CAKKSP010000012.1, forward strand.
TCCGGTCAAGGTTTTAAACCAAGCTGTAAAAAGGAATATTAAGCGGTTTCCTAGTGATTTTATGTTCCAGTTGTCTTGGGTGGAAGCAGAATTTTCAAGGTCACAAATTGTGACCTTGAAACAAGGAAAAAATATTAAATATTTACCCTTTGCATTTACAGAATATGGGGTTGCTATGTTATCAAGCGTGTTAAATAGTGAACGGGCAATACAAATAAACATACTAATTATGCGTGCTTTTACCAAATTAAGACAAACCCTTCTTAATCATAAAGAGCTAGGTATAAAAGTCGAGGCGCTTGAGAAAAAATTCGGCGAGCACGATGAAAGCATAAAGGCGATATTTGAAGCGATAAAACAATTACTCGAACCACCACCAGTAAAACCAAAGCCGCAGATAGGATTTCACAATCGTTAACAAAAAAGGGACCGAAAAAAGAGGCCAGGCACCTTTTACTAATTTATGCTTATTCCTTGTCTAAACACTCTTAAATTTTTAAGATAGATTGTTAACTCCTACGATTAAACGCTTGAAAATTTCTACGCTTCGCTAGGAAATTTTCTGCGCAATCGCAGGAGTAATTTTCCGACAAGTAGATTAGGGAAAATTAAAAACCCCCGCTTAAATTAATAAACGGGGGTTAGCTTTTTTTAGGAAAGTTAAGAATTATAATTTGTTAACGTTAGTTGCTTGCTCTCCTTTGGGGCCCTGAACCACATCAAACTCCACTTCCTGACCTTCCTCCAGAGTCTTGTATCCTTCTCCATTGATAGCGGTATGATGTACGAATACATCTTTCCCATCTTCGCTAGTGACGAATCCATAACCCTTTTGGTTTGAAAACCACTTTACTTTACCTTTTGCCATGTGTTACCTTTCACCCCCTTCGGTTATAAAAAAACCGTAAAGCTTACTAGTTTCTTTCGTAGCCTTACGGTCATTTAATTCTAGTATCTTTTTTCGCATAAAAAACATTTCAAATTTCAAAAATATTATATCAACGATAAAAGCTTTGTCAATATTATTTTACCTTGCCTGTTCCATAACGGAATCAAAAATATTTTTCGCTAAATCAAGATCTGGCAGATGGTTCTTACGCGCAGAAACTTTTATCCGAGTAGTAGCGCGGGTTAAACGCAGCAAGCGCATATATACCTTATTGTTACCTGAAGTTAAATCAATAACGCCTTTTTGTTGGTCCTGAATAGTTATTGTCCCGCGTATACGTGCAACCGACAAAGCTGCATTCCAAAGCCCGTTATAACTAATGTCGCTATCACCTTGAATCGTATCTTTACTTGCCGCATACCCTCCTACTGCTCCAACTGCTGCCCCTATAATTAAAGGAGCGCACCCCGAAGTAAAACTTAAAACCATAATTAATAAAAAGACGCTTAAAATATTATTTTTCATTTGATCTCCTTTCTCGCTAAAACTTTAACAAAACAAAAGATATCTAACCCTAAAATAAACACCCCGGAATTCCTAAATTTGAAATTACAATAGCGCCACAATATCTTTTACCTGCAACCATCCCTTTTTTCTTAGCCATAAAAGCCACAGTTTTATCTGCTTTGACACTATCGCCAAGTGGTATTCCAGTATCGGCGTCTAAGCCAGACGGGATATCAACTGAAAGCACGTAAGCATCTATTGACTGATTAATACAATCAATCAGTTCTTTTGTTATCCCATATACTTGCCCTTTTATACCTACACCAAGAAGAGCATCAATAACAAGATTGCTCTTTTTTATTTTTTGACAAATCAAATGAATATTTTTTTGCGTAACTTCTATAATTTTATAGCCTAACCGTAAAATTATCTTTGCGTTTAAGCCCGCTTCGTCTTTTAATTCACTTACTCTTCCTGCCAAAAAAATTTGCGGCTTGTATCCGCAAGATAAAAGATGGCGCGCTGCTGCAAAACCATCCCCTCCGTTATTGCCGCGTCCACAGCAAACAGTAATTTTTGCAGAAGGCTTGGCTATATTTTGAGCCTCTACAAAAACAGCCCTGCCGGCATTCTCCATCAAAAGAAGAGTCGGGACCCCGTAATTATCAAATAACTTTTTATCCCAATCTTTAGCCTGCTTTGCCGTCAGTAGTCTCTTTTTTGGGTTCATCTTTAAGTTTCATCGGCTTACCGTCTAAAAAATCAAAGATCTGTTTTGATAACTTCTCTTTAGCATAAATACTTAGCGAAGAAACTTCTACAGTTGTGTTTGCGGAATCTAATTCAGTAAAGAAAAAACCTAATGAAGTAGTATCTGCTTCACTGACATAAACAGCAATCATATGTTTTTTTACATCCTGGACATAAGTATACGCACCAATCAGCTTGAGTCCGTCGAGAGTTTTAGTATAACAGCTAAAATAATCAAAATTAAAATTCTTTTTGATCGCGCTGCTGCGGCCATTCTCAAGTTCCTTTGTTGAAACTCCCATAAACCCCTTAGTTAGTTCTTTACTCGAGGCACAACCGCTTGCTAAGATAAGCAAAGTTACCGCAATAATAACTCGTATTTTATTCATAAAAGAAATACCTCCCTAGAGGTTGCCACGTGACATGTGACCATGTGACAAGAAATCTAGTAACGCGCAACTTGACAACTTGTCACTACTGGTAGCCTTGCCACCTGTCACTTGGTAACCCATCATTTTACTCGTTAATCACCTGCCAAATTTTCCCCAAATTATTTCTCGTCTCTATCTCTCCTCTATGCATAAACTCCTCTGCCCGATGAAATTCAAGCCAGTGCATATCTTCTGTATTAGGATGTAACACAATATCTGCCAACTGCTCTTCTTTCTTTGCTACTTCAGATTGCAATAACTCGACACTGCTAAAAATTATCCCCAGAATATTTGTCTGCAGCCTGTCATGTAAATATTGCCTAAAATTAAAACCTCTTTTACGAATTTTATCTTTCAGGCTAAAATCTGCCTTAATTTTCTCGTACTGCCGTAAAACATCCTCGCGCGAAGGAGTAACATTGACTGCAATAATTTTTTTTAATCCCATACTAAAAAGTATCTCAGTTGGAACGGGGCTTGATACTCCCCCATCAAAAAGCATCTCTCCTTTAAAATGAAACGGTAAAAACACTCCCGGCATTGCGCAGCTAGCCATTAAGGCATCTACCAGTAATCCATGCTCAAGCACTCTCGGTTCCTTGCGCTTAACATCACTTGCAATTATCTTAAGAGGAAGCTTAACATCATAAAAAGTTTTTGCGCCAAGATGTTTTTTAAAAAAACTTTGCAGTTTGTTGCCTTTAATAAATCCGCGCATAGGCAGCGTCAGGTCAACTAAACTCCAGATAGAATTACTCTGACGAAATTCTCTGGCAATCTCTAAAATTTCTATACTTGTCTTTCCCGTAGCCCATAGACAAGCAATAAAAGCGCCCATACTGGCTCCGGAAATCACATCTATGGGAATATTTTCTTCTTCGATCACCTTAAGCACCCCGATATGGCAAAACCCATATGCCACCCCAATCCCCAAAGCAAGCCCAACCATAACATCCCCTGCCTGACGGCTGATACGACGCACTGCGCGCGCATATTCACTTTGAGCAGAATCAAAAATCATCCTATCGCTTGCGCTAAATTCCATCTTCGGTAAAGTCGCAAAAACCGGATGCCCGCCCAAAAATTCCTTCAGCTGATAATTATCAATTTTAGCCAGGTCGTATTCAGTAAAAATAATCTTTATTTTATCATACGGGAAATTAAGTTCTTCACGTAACCTCTCTACAAGATGCAGAGTTTTTTTTAGGCCAACCGGCTCCGGGCTTGTAAGCAAGTGAATAACATCCGACTGATAAAGCATCTTAAATGTTGATTGCTCAAGAACCGAGGACAAATCCATCAGGATATAATGATAATCATTAACTAAAAGACTAAGTAAAGCTATGAGCCTCTTAACGCAATCCTCATTTTCAGGATCAAAGCTTAAACATAAAAGGCTTATATCATCTTTATCTTTTATAATAAAGTTGCTGACAGCCTTTGGGCCAAAATCCGTAAAAGCAACAGACAAATCTAACACTTCCTTGCAAATGTTACTGTTACAAGTAACAACTTTTTGCGCTAAGCTATGAGGAGTATCTTTTGGCCTTATTTCAAGCAATATCACTGACTTATGCGTTTCTTTCGCAAGGCTAAATGCAAGGTTAAAGGCATAGATAGTTTTTCCCGCGCGCGCGTAAGAGCTAAAAACAGAAATCACTTCTGTTTCAAATATAGTTTTTCTATGTACATCCTTATCTTTTAACCGGCGGGATAATGTCTGGCTTAAATCTACCCCCAAACTGGGAATTTGGGTAAGTAAAAAATCAAAATCCTCTTTTTGTATCACTAAAAGCTGGCAATCATTTAATGCCCGGGCAGTTACCGAGTGAGGATCTTTAGTTAAAAGTGAAATTATCCCAAAATATTTTCCACGGTGCAAATACTCTACTACCCGCGAATATTGCTCTTTACCTTGAGTACTTATAGTGATCCTGCCGAGGATAACCCCATAAAAAGCATCCGGCGGGTCATTTTCTTTATAGATAATAGTTCCTTTAGGGTATTCTTTAAGATTACAACGCGGCTCAAGTAAAGCATATTCCTGGGAAGATAAGCCTGTAAATAGCGGAAATTGACGGATAATTGTTTCTTTATTGAGTATATCGGTCATAAAGAATTCGCTCTACATATTTCGGCAAACTTAAAGGCACTGTCTCTTGCCTTACGTTTAAAAGTCGTGTAATCAACCTCCACAAGGCCAAATCGCGGGGCAAAACCTTTATCCCATTCGAAATTATCAAGCAGTGACCAGTATAAATAACCTTTTACCTGAATTTCTTTATCAATGGCCAGTTTAATTTGTTTAAGATGTTCGTAAATATAGCTCCAACGTAAATTGTCATCTTGGGTACAAATTCCGTTTTCGCTGATTATAATAGGAATATTATATACCTTAAGCAGGCAAAGTAAATCAAAAAGCCCCTGAGGATAAATTTCCCAACCCATACTATTTAAAGGGAAATTTTTGTGTTTCTCGCAGATATCTAAAAGTAAACCTTTTATCCCCCAGCTTTTAACATCGACTAAGCTACGAGTATAATAATTAACTCCGATAAAATCTAAGGCATTCTTACCTATAGCCTTATCTATAAACTCAAGGTTAAATAGATAATGACGAAGACGCGCAGCAAGCCGGTTGCGAAAATTATCCTCACAGCAAACAAACGCCTGCATACTTTGGGCAATCCCTATAGAAGGAGCAGGAATGTTTCTTTTTCGGTAATAATCCTGGATCAATGAATAGGCTCCAAGATGAGCCTTTAATAAATTTTTCTTAACTTGTGCTGCTCTAAATAATGAACTTTTTTGCGGCGGCCATGCCGCAGCTATATACCCATGATAAGCATAAACCATGGGTTCATTTATCGTAATCCAATATTTTACTTGTGGCGCCAAAATCTCTAAAATTTTTTCTACAAACCGTAGATAATAAAACACGACACGGGGATTTTCCCAACCACCTTTTTTTGCCAGCCAAAGCGGAATAGTAAAATGATGCAGAGTAACTACCGGCTCGATATTAAGGCCACCTAAAACACGTGCCACTTCAAAATAATGTTTGAGCTCTTCTTGGACAAATTTTCCCGGCTGAGGCTCTATTCGGCTCCATTCTATAGAAAAACGATGCGCGTTATGCCCAAGCCCGGAGGCAATGGCAAAATCTTCTTTAAACAACTCATAATGCCGGCAAGCCTGATTACTGCGTTCTTTCCCAGATGACTCCTCCCATTCCCACCAATCGCAAAAACAATTACCACCTTCTACCTGATATGCAGAAGTAGCCGCACCCCACAAGAACCCTTCCGGAAAATTATTTTTCATGTTTAAATGAAAACCCCGGATTTAAAAAGCCATAAGGCTATATTTAATCCGGGGTTTTTCCATATATGCCACTAGGTATTATCTCTTTGATGGAACTTTGACCTTTTCAGTAATAACCGCGGGAACCGCATTAAGAAATTTACTTAACGCCGCCCAGGTCATCGGACCGACTTTTCCGTCGATTTTAAGGCTACTGGCCTTCTGGAAATCCTCGATGGCTTTTTTAGTATTCGGCCCAACTTTTCCGTCAATAACGCCGGAATAATAACCAGCATTTTTAAGCGCAGTCTGGATCTCTTCAGAACTAGGCTTAGCCGAAGAAACCGGTATAGGAGATTCGGTTAAAGCCTCTCCTTGCACGGTAGAAACAGTTGTATCCGAAACAACTTCTGTGGAAACTGCCGGAGTTGCAGGCTCAAGAGTGCTCAATGTTTCCATAGACATAGGATCCTGATTCTCGGTACTTACTGTTTCCTGTTTCTTTGCGCAACCCGATAAGAAAAATAGGCCTACCAAACCACATACAAACACAACACTTAATACTTTCTTCATTTCTTACTCCCTCCCTTCGTAAATATTTTTATTATTTTAATTACGACTCAAGTACTGCCTTGCGCCGGCAAGCCGGACAAATAATCTTTAGGCGGCTAGCGCGGCCTTCCACAGATTTAATATTTAATTCTTTATCTGCTAACGCAAGGCCCATCCCATTTAGATAAAAAACCATTAACGAAGCATTTGAAAAAACTAGTGGCCCTAAGCGCTTCAAAACCCATTCGATCTGATCATGCGGCGCTATTACCTGATGGCAGGCCCCACAACGTAAAAGCTCCTTTTTAATCTCCTGCTTAAGTCCTTGCCGCTTGACAGCGGCTAAATCAAACTCCTGCGAGAGCATTATCCCTTTACCTGTAAGGCAATTTGCCTGGCATTGCCCGCAGAATATACATAAATCCCACCTTACTGAAAGTACGCGCACATCTTCTTCATCGCGCATATCAATTGCCCTGGCAGGGCAAACTTGAAAACAAGCGCCGCAGCCAACACAATCTTTTTCGTGGAACTCCGATTTACCGCGAAACCGATCATAAGGCTTATGCGGCTTAAAAGGAAAGCTGGTAGTGTATGGCCCTTTAATTAAAGCCTTTATTGCTTCTTTTAATTCACGAAGTTTAGGATAGCGCATCTTTAGCATAATCATCACAAACAGATTTTTCGCATAATTTAACTCCGGAACGATAAGCTCCCCTTGCCAAAGCATGAGCGGCAACAGGCGCCGTCAGAAGGAGAAAAACTCCCACAAGAATAGCTTTTATGCCCGTCGGCCCGAAACCTTTAAAAAACAAAACTCCTAAAAGGATACTTGAGGTGCCTAAAGTAACGCATTTGGTTGTAGCTTGCAGCCTGTTATATACATCAGGCATCCTTAATAACCCAAAACACCCGATTAAATCAAAAACCAAACCTATACTGATAAAGATTAACCCCAGTGTTTCATTCATCGAATCCTCTTCCTTCCAGGTATTTTGCCAAAGCCAATGCCCCGATAAAGCTCTGCAGGGCCCAAGCTATAGCAATATCCAAGTACCAATCTCTTCCGGTAGGAATACTCAATATCGCGCAAAAACCTACGATTAAAATACCTAGAGTATCTACGGATACAGCCCTGTCAGCAGAAGTCGGGCCAATCATAACCCTGATAAGGCAAAGCAGAAAACAAAACAGCAGAATAAAAAAACACCTCTCCAGCCAGGGAGATTGCCAGGAAAGCAAAGACGGCATAGAATTAAAGCTCAGAAACAATATCGTTACTATCACCAAAAGCAAACTTGCGTAATATCGAAGATTACCGAAGTTTAATTTTTTCATTCAAAAATTCTCCCTAATATACTTTCAAATTTTCCGGCAATAATTCGCGCAGCGTCCTCGCTCTTCTGGGTCTTTACATCTATCCAGTGAATATAAAGCAGCCCCTTCTCAGGATTTATATCCACGCAGAGAGTGCCGGGCGTAAGAGTAATGGAATTAGCTAAAAAAGTAAGCCCTGTGTCGGAAGTAAGCTTAGTTTTTATTTTTACAATCCCGGGGTTAATTTTTAGCCGGGGATTAAGTATTCTTAAGGCTACGTCAATATTTGCTTTCAGGCATTCCCACAAAAATAACGGTATAAAATAAAAAAACCATAAGTACCTTTTTGGGCTTAAAAAATGACCCGGCCTTTTTACAAACATATCCCCGGTCAAGAATGCGACAAATGCGCTTACTGCAATACCTACTAAAACATGCTGCCAATCTAAAGACCAGCTTAAAAGAAACCACAATCCCAAACCGAACAAAAATAGGATCAGGCGGTTGCGCATCTTATTTACCCCCTCCTAATACGGCATTAGAATAACTCATCCCGCCGGTAACAACATTTACAGCATCCTGTAAGAAAAATTTTAACGGAGAAACAAACATCAATCCGCCCAAAAGACAAACCACCGCGAGTATTATCATAGAAATCTGCATTGAGAAAGGAACTTCTTTTACTTTTTTAAATTTTTCTTTTAGCTCCCCTAAAAAAACAAACTTTTGCACTTTCATAAACGAAGAAAGCGTAAGGATACTGCCGATAACAGCGCATATGCCATAACCTATATGCCCGGCTTGAGCACAAGCCAAAATTATCAAGAATTTACTAAAGAAACCATTAAACGGCGGAACCCCTGCAATAGACATAGAAGCAAATAAAGATGTTCCATAAGTTACCGGCATAACTTTAGCTAATCCGCCTGTTTCCTTCAAATCCCTAGTGCCTGCAGAATAATCTACTGCTCCGGAATTCAAAAATAAAAGTGATTTAAAAATTGAATGGTTAAAAAGATGATACAACCCTCCTAAAATACCAAGCGGAGTCCCCAAACCTATGCCTAATATAATGTAGCCGACTTGACTGACAGAATGATAGGCAAGCAGCCGCTTCAAATCCCACTGCGAAATAGCGAGGATTACTCCTACGATTATGGACAACGCGCCCAAAAACATAAAAACTTTAAGATAAACCGTATGAACCTGGCCAGCATTAAAAACATTAAAGAATATCCTCACCAATGAATAAACACCTAAAGTTTTAATCAGTAGCCCGGAAAGCATTGCAGAAATTGAAGCGGGTGCTGAAGGATGCGCGTCAGCAAGCCAGGCATGAAAAGGAACAAGCGCTGCCTTTATGCCAAAACCCATTAAAAATAACACTGCCACAAAAGGAACAAGCCTAAAGCTATCTTTAACAGTTAATATTTTAGCCATATCCGCCATGTTCAAAGTAGAAGTAAACCCATATAAAAGCGCTATACCGATAAAGATAAAAATAGAAGCGATCGAACCCATAATTGCATATTTAAAAGAAGCCTCCAACTCCTCTGCTTCGGTGCCAAAAGCAACTAAGGCATAACTGGCGATTGAGGCGATCTCAACAAAAACAAAAAGGTTAAAGATATCTCCGGTAAGGATAACGCCGTTCATCCCGCAAACCATGAGTGAAAAAAGCGTAAAGAATTTCGGCTTATCGGTATATTGCTCCATATACTTCAGGGAATAAAGCGCAATCAAAAAAGCGACAATATTGACTGTTACCAACATAAAACAACTTAATCCGTCTAAGACCATACAGATACCAAAAGGCGGATTCCAGCCGCCAACTTTATAAACAAGCGTTCCGGCAGTATTAGTTAATAAAAACCGGCAATATAAAGACAGGGCAAGCAATAAAAAACTACTTACCATAATTGCCTTATCGCAAAAATTACGTAAATATTTTCCAAAAAGAGAAATAACAAAAGCTGTCCCTAGCGGAATAATCACCATCAAGGAGAGTATAAATTCTTTTCCCATTATCAACCTTTTAATTTTTTAATCTTTGTAATATCAAACGTCCCGTATTTTTCATATATCCTTATGGCAATAGATATAAACAAGGCGGTTACCGCCAACCCGATAACGATGGAAGTAAGCACTAATGCCTGCGGGACAGGATCAACCATATTCAAAATTTGCTGGTTACTTGCTTCTATGGGGGAACGGCCGTGGGTACGATAACCAAGAAGCACAAAAAAAAGATTCATCGCATATTCCATAATACCCAGGCCTACGATAATTTTAACAATGTTGCGCTTACGCAGCACCCCGTAAAGCCCGATACAAAAAAGTAAAAAACATAAAAGATATAAACTCATAATTATTCTTTCTTTGCCATTTCAAGAACAACCAACGCGAGAAATATGGCAAATAACCCTACACCCACTTTCAGTCCTATAGAAATATTACTTAGAATTATCGTTCCGGAGCTAAAAAGATCAAACGGCTTCCCCTTAGCTATAACATTATGAAAAAACGACCCGCCCAAAAATCCTAACAAAGCCACAAAAAGAAACATTAAAGCGCCTACGCTTTCAAGATTGGAAGCAAGATTACGCGAGATTTTTGCCATAGCAAAATCTTTACCAAAAACAAGCATCAGATGCACAAAAGATAGTGCAACTATTACTCCTCCGGCAAACCCTCCTCCCGGAGAAAGGTGGCCATGAAATACGATATAAATACCAAATAACATAATCAAACCTACGGTCAGGCGAGTAATTGTCTTTACGATCAACGTCATACCTGCCTTATTATTTACCATCTTACACCTTACCTTTGCCCTTCCTACCCGGGCTACGAAGAACCGCCATAAGCCCGATAATAGAAGCAAATAAAACCGTTGCTTCGCCTAAAGTATCATAGGCGCGAAAATCAAGAATCACGCTGGTAACCAGATTTACGGATCCTGTCTTTAATACGCCTTCGTTCAGATATAAATTAGCCACACGCATTATCGGCTGGCCGAATGCCGGAAGTTCTTTAAAAACAAAATACGATAAAAAGAGAAAAACCACAATAAAAATAATCGTGACAAACGTATTAAAAACCCATCTTCCTTCAATAACTAACGGCAGATCACGTTTAATAGTAGCGCGGATAAGTATAATAAGGCAAAGTATCTCTACAACAAGTTGAGTAATAGCCAGATCCGGCGCTTTAAGAATGAGAAAGGCAACGCAAAGCGCAAACCCCACTGCCCCTACGGCAACTACGCTTGAAAGAAGGTCATTTACTTCAATTGCCACAATAGCGGCAAAAATCATGAAGATTAAAAGAATGTGTAGTTCCATATTATCTTACCAATACTAAAAATAATCCTAACATCCCGAGCAACGTCCAAACCAAATATGTGGGCAAAACACCGTTATGAAGATATTGCAAAAATTTGCCTATAGCAAAGGTTAAATTTTTACCCTGTTCATAAATATCAAATACACCTGCTTCGGCCCGAAGATAAATACCCTTTAAAGGCCCAAACTGTTTTATTGTCTCATAAAACTGTGTCCCGCTAACCCTGGTTTCATCACGAGGCGCTGGCTCGCCGCCTACATAAGCTTGTTCCTGACGGAATACCGGCCTTATCTGTTTTAACCTAAAAATCACTAAGCCTATAAACAACCCCAACCCGATAAGTAACGACGCCAAAGACGCGTTCCAAATCCCGGGGTATTTTAATTCCGCACCCACGAATAAATATTTAAACGGAATTTTATACGCAAATATTCCTGACAATAAGCATAATAGCGCAAGAAATAAAGGCACAATCTTCATGCCCATACCTTTCTCTTCAATTTTTTTATTTTCCAGGCTACTGGGTAATACGCCTAAAAATACCGCATGCAGAAGCTTTACGAAACTTGCTAAAGTTAAAGCAGAACCAAACATCGCAGCTACAAGACAAATTAAGACTACCGAGCCTGCTGCCGGGCCAACTTCTCTTGCCTTGATAATCACTCCCTGATAGATCATCCATTTAGAAAAAAACCCGTTAAAAGGGGGTACTCCGGAAATTGCAAGGCTGGCAATCAAAGCAGAGATATAAGTAACAGGCATAAACTTAGCCAAACCTCCCAATTTATCCAGATCCTGGCTTCCTGCTTTTTTCTCTACGTTAGCAGCGCAAAAAAACAAACAGCTTTTATAAATTGCATTGTTAGCCATATGGAAAAGCGCGCCTGCAATTCCAATAGGATTTGCGCTGGCTAACCCTAAAATCATATATCCGACCTGCGAAACAGCATGGTAACCAAGCAGCCGTTTTAAATCATGCTGTACAAGCGCCATCATTACAGCCGATAATATGGTAACTGCACCAAGCACCATAAATATAAGGCTAAGCCCCGCGCTCATCTTAAACATACCGAAAGTAAGCCTTACAATCAAATAAATACCCAATAATTTATCGAGGGAAGCAGGTAAAAACGCCGCCACCGGACCGGGAGAATTTTGTGCGCAATCAGGAACCCAGGTATGAAAAGGCATCGCCCCTGCTTTGGCAAAAGCTGCGCAGAGTATAAAAATATAGGCGAATATAGACGGAGCAGTTGTAAAATCAAGCTTAATCTTATCCATCTGCCAGCTGCCGCTTAAACTATAAACCATAGCTATGCCAAGCAGCATCAAAGCATCGGTTCCGCCGATAATAATCAGGGTTTTCTTCGCAGCAGGCACTGCGATTTCTCCGTTAATATTGATCAAAAGGTAAAGCGTAAGCCCAAGAAATCCCCATAATCCGGCAAACAAAATCAGGTTATTTGTCAAAGCAGTGGCCAAAGAAACCAAGCTGGTGAGAATAAGGTAAAAGTAATACCCTCTGCGCCGCGGGTGCTCCCTCATAAAACCAAAAGAATATATAAAGGTAGCGATAGAGAAAAAAATCACTCCCGCTGCAATAAAAATGCTTAACGGATCAACTTTAAACATCATTTCTTAAGCCTCTGGGTTTTTTCCTGAGAAAGCCTAACTAAATCCCATCCATTTAAAATCTTTTTATCCGTTTGCCTGTCTATTACCGCAGTCCTTTCTGTACAACAATAACAAGGGTCAACTGCCGCCAAAGTAATTGCCGCATCAGAAATTGTCCCGCCTACGCAAGCCACTTTATTTGAAGCAACATTTACATAACTCGGGGCGCGGATCTTATGCCGAACCGGCCTGTTAGTGCCGTCACTTCTTACATAATGAAAACATTCACCGCGCGGAGCTTCCACATGGCCTATCCCCTCTCCGGCAGGAACATCTTTTACATTAGCGTCTATTTCTCCTTTGGGCATTTTATCCACGCACTGGCGGATAATACTAATTGATTCATACATCTCTAAGATCCTTACTACGGCTTTGGCAAAAACATCTCCCTCTTTTTGCACGATTACGTTCCAATCTATTTTATCGTATACTCCATAGGGATCGTCACGGCGCACATCAATATCTACTCCTGATGCGCGTGCAGTAGGCCCGACTACACACCACTCAATAACCTGCTCCTTGGTTAAAACTCCTATCCCCTTCAAGCGGGCATGGATTACCGGATCATCCATTACTGCGCCCTTAAACATATCTGCTGCAGGCGCAAGTTCATCCAAAGTTTTTTTAAGCAAAGGCACATCTGTTTCTAATATATCGCGGCGGACTCCTCCTACCTTCATCATTGCATAGTGCTGACGATTACCCGTAATCATTTCAAACATATCCAGAACCGGCTCCCGGTAACGCCAAGCCCACATCCACACGGTATTATAACCGATAAAATGCCCGGCAAGGCCAATCCATAAAAGATGGCTATGCAAACGCTCAAGCTCGGCAATAATCGTACGTATGTAAAGCGCCCGTTCCGGAACTTCAATTTTTGCCAAATCTTCAACTGCATTCACATAAGCAAAAGGATGTGAATTCGAACAGATCCCGCAGATACGCTCCACAAGATAAGGAACCTGGTCAAAATGTTTTGATTCGGAAAGTTTTTCGATGCCGCGGTGTACATATCCGAGGACAATATCAATATCAACTACATTTTCACCTTCAGTATAAAGCCTGAAATACTCCGGCTCTTCCTGTAGGGGATGATATGGACCGATTGGAACTACGATTTTATGTGACATAAATTTTCCCTAGTTTACTTGTTGGAAAATTACCCCGCAGCGTGCTTGTAAATTTTGGAGCCGTCCGGACGAAGGCCGACGGCGACAAAATTTACGAGCGCTTACGCAAGGGGTAAACATTATTCGTGCTCATGCTCATGCCGTAAAGGAAAATTTTCTTTCGGCCACTCTTCTGCAAGCAATAAACGTTTAAGATTCGGATGCCCGATAAAATTAATCCCAAGCATCTCCCACATTTCGCGCTCAATCCAATCCGCCCCTTTAATCAAAAGAGCGAGGGTTTCAATCGACGGATTTTTTTTATCCTCAAGTAAAAGGCGCAATGAAAAGATCTCCCCTGTTTTATCAAGGCTGAAATGATACAATATTTCTATACCCTGAGGAGTATCTTGCCCGGTACAGGTTACCAGGCGCATCTTCAACTGGTTAAAAATAAAATCAGCTGCCACCTTAAGGTCTTTGGACTTTATTTTTAGATAAAACCGCTTAGGGGAATGCTGGTAACAATCAACTATCTTTTCTCCTAAACCGTCTTTTATTTCACTTAAAGCAGTCATTATTCCTTGCCTTTCACTTTATTTATAAGCTTAATTACGCCTGCAAGAATCGCTTCCGGCTTAGGTGGGCACCCTGGAATATAAGCATCAACCGGTATAATTTCATCCAGATCACAAGGGCTATTATAAGAATCCCTGAACATTACCCTGCCGCAGGCACACCCTCCTACTGCCACAACAAGGCAAGGCTTAGGCGCCTGAGCATGTAAGGCTTTTATCGTATCTTTGGTTTTCATATTCGGCACGCCAGTTACAAGTAAAACATCGGCATGCCTTACGCTGCCTACCAAAACTATCCCAAAACGTTCCGCATCAAAACGGGGAGTAAGCACGTCTAAAATCTCTATATCGCAATTATTACAGGGAGAACACGCGGCATGAAACACCCAAAGCGATTTAGTAAGCGCGTTTATTTTTAAACTCATTTTTTTAATATCCTAATATAGCAAGGCCAAGCCCTGCCAAAGCGCAAATTGTTACCGGCCCCCAGAAAAATTTAATTGCCTGGTCAATACGCAGGCGCGGGTTAGTATTTTTTATCAAAACAAAAAGTACGATAATAACTAGAAACTTTCCTATAAACACAAATAAATTTGCATTCGTAAACCAAAAAAGCCCGATTAAAAATAACGGCAATAAATAAAGCAACACCGCCTTGGTTAACTTAAATAACGCAAGCGCAAGCCCACTATATTCAATCATTGCGCCTGCCATAATCTCTTGCTCTGCTTCTGCCACATCAAAAGGGACAAATCCTAATTTAGCATGCGCACAAAGCAGCATGCAGATAAAAGCAAGCGCGCCGGAAAAAGAATACAAATTGGCTCCGTTATTAACCTGATAGTTAATTATAGAACCCAGATGTAAGGCGCCTTTACTTTTGACAATTACTGTTATTAAAGAAATAATAAACGGCAATTCATAAGCCAGCATCAGCTTCATCTCCCGGGAAGCGCCCACTGAAGCAAGGGGATTACGCGAAGAAGAAGCTCCGATAATCAAAGCAATTGCCGGAATTCCAAGCAGATAAAGAATCACTATAACATCGCCAAGAAAACTTTCAAGCGGATTGATAAGCGCTCTTCCTATGATAGCCGCTGCCAACGAAACTGCCAAAAGCCCAAAAAACGGAGACAATAAAAAAGTAAACCGCGCTCCTGCCGGAATTATAATTTCCTTGGCTGATAATTTAATAATATCAATAAAGTTCTGGAATAACGGCGGGCCTTTTCTCCACTGTATACGGGCTGTAACCACCCTATCAATACCACCGGTAAGCAACCCGACAAAAATAGCGGTTAAAAACCCCGGAAAAACCAAAAAATCAAACAAATTCCTAATCATTTATTCTTTTTCGGTTGAACATCATCTTTTGACCACTTGATAGTACGCACTGCCAGGTAATCACCTACAAAATATATATTTTGGGCAATATCTTCTTGAACTTCTTTTACTTCAATAGCGTGCTCTGGGCATTTAGAAACACAAAGCGGAATTTTACCTTGTTTACCTAAACAATAATCACATTTGGAATCAAGATAGGGAATAAATTCCTGAAAGATTACCCCAAAAGGACAGGCCAAAGTACAACTTTTACAGCTTGTGCAGCGCATCTTATAACGCTTAAGGTGCCCGTCAGAAGCTCTCTCAAGAGCATCATGATAACAGGCTTTTACGCAGGGCGCATCTTCACAATGCCGGCAAAGCGTGGCAAAAGTCGCATATTCACGCAGGCTGGTTATTCCATTATTCTGCGGATGATAAAAATACTCGCAGCATACTTTGCAATCTTTGCAGCTATTGCATTTTTCTAAATCTACGTATAATCGTTTCATATCATCAATCCCAAATATCATGCAAATCTTTTAACTGCTCATACGTAAATACCGGGCCATCTTTACAAATATAATAAGGCCCTATGCGGCAATGCCCGCACTTACCTAAACCGCAGGACATATTTTTTTCCATAGACAGGTATATATCTTCCGGCTTAAAACCAATCTCAAGTAATTTCAAAGTTGCAAATTTCATCATTATCGGCGGGCCGCAAACAATCACCACTGCCTTTTGCATATCTAACGGAAGATCATTTAGTATTGTTGTTACAAGGCCTACATGGCCTGCCCATGCAGGATTACCCTTATCCACAGTAATCATCATATCCAGGCCTTTTACGTTTTTCCATTTAGGTAAAAGCTGTTTGTAAATGATATCATCGGGTGAGCGCGCGCCATAACGTAAAACTACGCGGTTATATTTATGCATCTGAGCAAAAAGGCTAAGTAGAAGTGAACGTAAAGGTGCCAGCCCCACTCCTCCACCGACAATCAGAATATCTTTACCTGTAAATTTTTCAAGCGGATAACCTTTACCGTATGGCCCGCGGATACCCAAAGAAATTTTTTTGGAAGCCTGATGCAAAAGTGAAGTCATCTTACCGGCGTTCATAATCGTAACATCTATGGTTTCTTTAAGATTTGGGTCTGATGAAGGAGTAAACGGAGCTTCTCCAATTTCCGGCATTGTAAGTTCAATAAACTGCCCGGTTGTAAAAGAAAATTTTTCTTTTGGCCGCAAGACAAAGGTTTTAATCGTAGGGGTTTCTACAATCACATCTTCAAGTACCGCTTCTATTGGAGTATAAAGTGTCTTCATAAAGCCAAATCTTTAAGCACTTCTCGTATATCGATTTTCCCTGGACAAACCTCAATGCAGCGACCGCAACCGCAACATGCAGGCATTTTCATATGAGTAACAAAAAAATCAAATTTTTTCAAGAATCGGTTACGTAATCTTTGCGCGCGGGTTTTTAACGGGTTTGCCCCTCCTGCTACCCGGGAAAAAGCCGCGTATTGACAGGCATCCCATGATTTTTCTTTATTAAGCTCTCCGGAAGGATCTTTTCTATCAGCTAATAAAAAACAATGGCAGGTAGAACAGATAAAATTACATCCGCCGCATTCGACACAAGTGCGCATAAAATTTTTCCAGGTCTCTGCGTCATGCCCCTGATGCATAAGCCGCTGTAAACTATCATAGGCAGGTATATTTAAAGAGCGCAGTCTTTCATTTAAACGGGAACAAAGATTTTCCCGCTTTTGACGTAAGCCGTCTAACTGGCTATCTTTTGCAGAAACAAAAAGATGCCGGTGCTTATTTATAATTTCTTCCCCTTTACTTGAGCCGATGCTTACAATATAACCATCGTTAAGCACAGAAAGATTCAAGTCAAACCCTTTTTCCGGATAAGGCTTTACTCCCATTGCAAGGCAAAAACATACTTCTTTAAAATCAGCGCAATCACTTGATACAATAAGGGTATTCTCGCGGCGTTGCCGGTAAAGCGCATCTTCGGCTAACCCTTCTAAAAAAACATAATCCTGAAAAATTAACGCATGCAAATCACAGCTTTTAACACCAAATAATGCTACTTTAACAGGAACGCCGGGGCTATCTTGCACATTAAAATATGCAGCAGCTTTCTCAACTGCGGGAGTAAAAAAAGTTTTTACCGGATCAATGACCCGATAAGGATTAAACCTGAATCCTGCGGGATCTACCCCCTGGTAATATATATAATCATCTTCTTTATTTGGAACAGATTCTTTTATTTTTGGGGTAAACAGGCGGAATTCCTGCGAGAGTATTTTTAGAAAATCAAGCAGCGCTGTTTGATCGGTGAGGTATTTTTCCTGCATAAAAAACCAAAAATGATTGGAAGTAAAATTGTTGAAATTAAAGAAATTAAAATTAATTTACTACTTTTAACCGTCTAAGTCAAGCAAAAGTTCTCTTCTTGGCCTTAATTAATTCTATTATTGCCGGTAATATCGAAACAAATATAATTATTAACATAACAAAAGAAAGGTTCTCTTTTACTGCCGGAATGTTTCCGAAATAAAAACCACCCATTACAAAAATAACCACCCACAATATCCCGCCTACTACGTTATATATGACAAATTTCGCATAATCCATGCGGATAAAACCTGCCACAAACGGCGCAAATGTACGTATTATGGGGACAAACCTCGCAAGGATTATGGTTTTGCCTCCATATTTCTTGAAAAAATTATGTGTTTTGCCTAAATATTCCTTATTTATCAGGCGGGAATTTTTAGCATCAATTAGCTTCTTACCAAAATATCTGCCTATCGTATAATTAGCGCTATCTCCAAGAATCGCAGCTAATATCAAGATAACAAGCACCATTAAAGGATGGAATGCTCCGGCAGCAGAAAATGCTCCTATTAAAAATAACAGCGAATCTCCCGGTAAAAACGGAGTTACCACAAAACCAGTCTCGGCAAATATTACGGCAAAAAGAATCAGGTAGCTCCAAAGCCCAAAATGGTCTACCACATACATAAGATACTTATCAAAATGAAATATAAACTCCATGATCAAGCTAAACCTAACTTCTTGCGCACAAGCTCACTGACTAATTTTCCGTCTGCTGCAGAACCAACCTTTTCTAATACTTCTTTCATAACTTTACCCATATCTTTCATGCCCTGAGCCCCCACAACTGCAACTGCCTCATTAACAATGACAACAAGCTCTGATTCTCCAAGCTGGGCCGGTAAATAGGTTTTAATAATTTCAAGCTCCTTGGCCTCTTTTTCAGCTAACTCTAAACGCGCGCCTTTTTGAAATTGCTCAATTGAATCCTGATGCTGCTTAATCTGTTTCTTGATTGCTACTATAACTTCTGCTTCATCAAGTTTACTTTTATTTTTATCCACAGCTGATTTAAGAATATCCGCCCTTAATAAACTTAATATGGAACTTTTTAAAGAATCTCTTGCCTTAAGCGCATCTTTGTAATCGCTGAAAATTTTTTCTTCAAGAGTCATATGCACCCCCTTCAAATCAGGGACACTTCTTGCCCAGTTAGGGCACACCGGCGCATATTCCTATTGCGCCGGGTGTAATTTAATCAGTGCCCCTAAAATTATCGATAAAATAAAAACACTACTACGCCTAATACTAAGCAATAATAACCAAAATAATGCAGCTTAGACTGCTGTATTATTTTCTTTAATAAAGTTAACGTGAATAACCCGCTTAAAAAACTTATTACAAATCCCGCCACTAAAGGCAACCAACTCGTATTTGCAAGTAAAGGTAAATCTTTAGCTTCAAGAATAAGCGCGCCAAAGACTGCCGGAATCGAAGCTAAAAAAGAAATACGAAAAGCCTCCTCCTTTTTTAAGCCTAAAAATAAAAGCGCTACAATCGTAGCTCCTGCGCGCGAAACTCCGGGAATTATTGCAAAACCCTGAACTAAACCTAAGATCAATGCGTCAGAATAAGAAAATTTATCTTTCTGATTTTTTTTAATAAATAGGGTGGAAATTAATATTATCCCGGTAAAAACCCAACCACCGGCAACCCAGCGAAAAGAAGAAAAGATGCTTTCGAAAAAATCCTTTCCTCCTACGCCGATGACCCCGGTAACTAAAGTTACCAAAATAATTTTTGCTAAAAAATTTCTTTCTTTAACAACCGCGGAAAAAGATTTTGAAAAAAATACAAGCAGAGCAATTAAAGTACCCCCGTGTAAAACTACCGAAACTAATAGCGCGTTTTCCGACATCCCGAAAAGCTGCTGTAAAAGGCTTAAATGCCCGGAGCTGCTCACCGGGAAAAATTCCGTCAAACCCTGAACAAACCCTAAAATAATATATTTAATTATTTCCATATTTTTTAATTATGCTTAGCGACAAAATCTTCAATATCCGCGGCAATCGGCGCTTCAATAGCAATTTGACTACCGGTAAATGGATGCTCAAATTTAATACCCCAGGCATGCAGGCATAACCGCTTTGCCTTTAAAGAAAAATCCTTCCGGAAAGCAAACTTTGTCTCACCAACTAAAGGATGCCCCATTTCTTTAAAATGCAGGCGTATCTGGTTGGTGCGCCCGGTAGCCGGAAAAACTTCTACTGCGCTAAAAAGAGGAAAACTTTTTAAAAGCTTAAAGCGCGTCAAAGCAGTTTTACCTTCAATCGGAAAACGAATTTCTCCGGAGGAATCAACCTTACCGTGAACAAGAGCAAAATAATCCTTTGTGACTTTTTTATTTTGAAATTCATCCATCATCTTTTTTTGCGCGGCTTTACCTTTAGCAAATAAGGTTACTCCGGAAGTTTCACGATCAAGCCGATGGCAGGGATGGAACCTAAAACTCCATCCTTTAACCTTAGCCTCATCATTCAAAATAGAAGTAAGCGTGCGGGATTCCTTCTTGGGGCTCGGAATAACTAAAAGGCCTGCCGGCTTATCTACTACTAAAAACCATTCATCATCAAAAATAATCGGGATATTCATTTATACAATTTCCAGCATCCGGTCGATCGCCTTACGGGCGCGGCGCCGGATATCATCACTTACCTGCACTTCTTCTTTAAGGTCCTCAAGCGCCCAAAGCACTTTTTCTTGAGTAGTGCGCTTCATATTCGGGCATATAGCAGCCTCTGATACAGGATAGAATTCTTTATCTGGGCTATCTTTTTTCATACGGTAGATTACACCAACTTCTGTGCCAACAATGATCTCTTTAGCTTGTGTTTCCTTAGTAAAAACGCACATCTGGCTAGTTGATAAAACTTCATCTGCAATTGCGCATACTTCCGGACGGCACTCCGGATGCACAATCACTTTAGCTTGCGGATGCAATATTTTTTGGCGCTTAATATCTTCAGGGGCTATTTTGGCATGTGTTGGACAGTACCCGTTCCAACCGATAAGTTTTATCCCGGTTTGTTTGCTTACATAATCAGCCAGGTATTTATCCGGGACAAAAATTATCTCTTTAGAATCGGCAAGCGCCCGCACAACCGCAACTGCATTAGAAGAAGTACAGCAATAATCAAGCTCTGCCTTAACTTCAGCACTTGTATTAACGTATCCGACTACCACCGCCTTAGGATGCTTTGCTTTAAGTTTACGCAAATCCGCAGCAGTAAGCATATCCGCCATGGGACAACCTGCCTGCGTATCCGGCATAATTACTTTTTTATCCGGACAAAGAATTGAAGCTGTCTCTGCCATAAAATACACTCCGCAAAAAACTATCACCTTAGCATCTGTGCGGCTGGCCTTACGGCTTAGCTCCAAAGAATCTCCGGTAAAATCGGCAATATCCTGCACTTCAGGAAGCTGATAATTATGTACCAAAATCACAGCATCGCGCTGTTTTTGGAGTTTTTTTATTTTTTCCTCGATAGAAACTGCCATTTTAATCTACCACCTCTTTAATTACCCCCCCACCAAGCACAACCTCACCGTGGTAAAAAACCGCGGACTGTCCGGGAGTAACAGCAAACTGCGCTGTTTTCAATTTTACTTTTGCCCCATCTTTTCTAAGCAAGAGTTCTGCCGGAGCTTGGGTGTGATTATAGCGTATCTTCACCTGAGCCGCAAACTTATTTTTTCTTTGTTTAACTATAAAATTTAAATCGCCTACCAGAAATTCCTTAGCATAAGCTTCCTCTTTTTTCCCAACCACGATGCGGTTTTCCTGCGGATTTATCTTTAATACATAAAGCGGATATCCCCAGGCTATTTTTAATCCCTGGCGCTGGCCGATAGTATAAAAACAAATCCCATCATGGCCTCCTAACACATTACCTTTAGTATCTACAATCTCGCCCGGCTTTATTAAGGAAGCTACCCGGCTCTTTAAAAATGCGCGGCAATCGCCTCCCGGGACAAAACAAGCTTCCTGACTATCCGGCTTATCCGCAACCGGAAGCCTATATTTTTTTGCAAGCAACCGTACTTCTTCTTTTTTTAAATTCCCTAAAGGAAAGATAATTTTCTTTAGCTGTTCCTGTTTCAGCCGATACAAAAAATACGACTGATCTTTTCTTAAATCTTTCGCCTTTTTAAGAGTACTTTGCCCCCTGTCCCCTTGCCTGCCAAAGGCAGGCGTGCCCTGTCCCCTGATTATGCGGGCGTAATGGCCGGTAGCAAGAAATTCCGCACCAAGCTCATTTGCCTTTTCTAAAAACACACCGAATTTTACATGCTCATTACAAATCACGCAAGGGTTAGGGGTGCGTCCTTTAAGATATTGCTTACAAAAATCTGTAATTACCAAACTTTCTAATTCTTGCGTAAGCTCAATAACATAATGCTTTATCCCAAGGGTATCAGCAACTCTCCGGGCATCACTGACTGCGCTGACTCCAAAAGAAAACTGCATAGTAAGGCCAAAAACATCATAACCCTTATCTTTGAGAACAGCGGCAGCCACAGAAGAATCTACTCCTCCGCTCATCGCTACTGCCACGCGGATTTTTTTATCTTTATTCTTAACCACCATATAATTTGCTTTTATGTTCTTCGTAAATATACTGTAGAATTTCTAATTTTTTCTGATCAAGCCAATAAGTAGAACAAGTTAGGCATAGATCTATTGGCAGGCACAAAAGATCAAATATTCCCCATAGCGCTAAATCATGCGTAAAAGTAGAATCTAAAACTTCTGTCCAATTAAAAAACTGGCGTGACATTTTATTCCGGCAATACGGGCAGAGTATTTTTAACTGCGTTCGAATAAGTTTTTCTTTCTGCGGGATTGTCTTACTATCATCAAGAATCTTTTTCGCGTTTTTAATTGTTTCCTCGTTAAAAGCTGCCTCCCGACGCAGCAATAAGCGCATCATATCTTCCCTTTTTAAAGCTATGCCTGCGCAAACCGGACATATCCTAAGATGTGCCCCCTCATATTCTGCCTCCCCCATACATCCGTGCCCATTAGGGCAAGAGATTATTTTTCCATCAGCCTGATCTTCTTTACGAAAATATGTAAGCAGTTCTTTTTCTTCATAGGCAATACGCACTTTAGAAGAATTTTCAGGACGCACCCAATTATCAGGCCGGAAATAATTAAGCCCGCCTAATTGGGTTAAATTAAACGGGCCTTCCCAGGCTTGCATTGGGTTAAGCAGGAACCAACGCGCATCCGGAACAACATTTGCTATTAGGGGCGTAATCACCCGCACAGGAGTTGCTGCGCTTGCCATAGATTCCAAACTTTTTATATCCTGCCCTGCTAAAAAAAGCATATGGTCAATCCGGCAACTTAAAGGCGGATGCGTTGAAAACATGTCTGCAAATAAACCCTGCCGTTCATCTAAAACATTTTGCCGGGGATTAGCAATAAAAATAGTAGCTAGCCTATCGCCAGATAAACCTGCACCCCTCCAACCGCGGGAAAGTATATAAAGTGCCTCTGCAAGGCTTAAAGGATCACGAATAAGACGCGCTGCCACAGTATCTGCGCGGTATTCTCTCTGCCGAGAAGTGAAAATATTTACCAGATAACTTAAACCTCTGACTAAAAAAAGTACGCAAAAAGCAAAAATAAGATATAGCCATACTATCCCTTGACCTCTTCCGCCTCGGCTTTTAAGCGGAGAACGATTATGGAATAAACTACGTAAACTATCAAGCGCAGCATCGTAAAGTTCAAAAAGTGAAGAACTCACTGTCGCAGAAAGACAATCCCCGCTTAAAATATGCGCTACTTCATGCGCTACTACTGCCTCAAGCTGGCGCCGGTTAAGCTTAGCCAAAAGCCCTTCAGTAACTCCAATTATTTTCCGATCGTTAAAATCCGCCAAAGAAAACGCGTTAAGCGCGGAAGTCACTAAACAATAAGCCTCAAATTTTACACCACCGCTTGCAGCAGATACTTCCTCAACAATATTCCCAAAAACCTGGTGGTATTTATCGCGCGGATCAAGGGGTTTAGCCTGAAGCAGGTTTAAAATTTTCTCAATAAGGTTGTGCTGCGTAAAAAACCAATGTGCTCCTCCGACTGCAAATGCCAAAATAAAAAGATTCAGATATTCTGCCAAACCAAACCTGATGGTCTGCAGATTTAAAACAAAACGCATTCCCCACCAAAGGATATAAAAAGTAAGGAAATATATGCTGATCAGAAAAATAAATAGAGCACCGATAGACCAATTTTTCCGGCGCTCTATTTCAAAAAACGAGTACGGCATGAAATTAGAATTTTACGCTTGGAGCCTGGCGCTGGGCAACATCTTCAATTTCAAAACTTTCTGTTTCTTTAAAATTGGCAAGCTGCGCAACAAAGTTTGTAGGAATGCTTTTTACCGCAGTATTATAAAGCATCACCTGATCATTATAATATTGGCGGGCAAAAGAAATACGATTTTCAGTGGTAGTCAGCTCTTCTTGAAGTTTTAACATTGTCTGGTCAGCTTTAAGGTTAGGATAGTTCTCTGCAACCGCAAATAAAGAGCGCAAAGAACTGGTGATTAAATTTTCAGCCTGAGCCTTATCCTTGATAGAAACTGCTTGTGTAGCCTGTGTGCGCGCCTTAATTACATTCTCAAGTGTTTGTTTTTCATGCGCCATATAACCTTTGGCAACTTCAACTAAATTAGGAATTAAATCATAACGGCGCTTAAGTTGCACCTCAATCTGCGCCCAGGCATTGGTAAACTGCTGCTTCAAACTCACTAATCGGTTGTATAAAACCGCAAAAAACAACAATCCCCCGATAATTACTGCAAGTAACAATACTAACATTGCCATAATTTCCTCCTTATTGGCTATTTAACCCCTAACTTTTTTAATACCCAGGTCGAGAAACAAAAATTTGTAAAAGCTGACTGGAGAAATCCAATCCCTATAAAAGCAGTAAATAATAGCCAATACCGGCTTACAAAATAAGCAAGAATCAAGCTGATTAAAATAAACGAACCTGCTATCCCTCGGAATATTCTATCAACCATATTCTGCCTCCTTTAAATAAATAAAAAGTTACGTGTTATTTTTTAATTATAGCATAACGAAAAAAATGGGGAATAGATATTTAGGGACACCCTTTCAGCCAAAGCTAAGCCGCTCTTAATTCTAATCTTAAGCCTGTCCCTTTATTTAATCTCCTGCGTAATTCCGTTCGCTCAATAGATTTTGCCCGCTAAAAGCGGGCACGCCAATGGTCTTGAGCAGCTCGGTGGCTGATGAACTCGCGGTTTTTTGTCTTCAAAAACCGCTCAGACAGCATCAGCCATCCCAAGATTGTCCGCCTACGGCGGACCTTGGGATACCCTCACTGCTCAAGCTCCATGGTGCACAATATTTATATAAAGCAACCCTAACAAGCACATCGAGGGGTTGGCTAAAATCTATATTCGCTCACTGGAATTACGCAGGAGATTACAAAAACTATAGCTATATAATAAAAAGGGGCCTGGCTCTTTTTGAAAAAAAGTGCCTGGCCCCTTTTTAAAAACCACCGAAGCGTCTCCTGGTTTTTCTTATTTCGTATTTTCAGCAATAGGAGGGTCAAACGTCACCATTGAGCCGCTTACTACTGATGAAGATGCGCTAACAGAATCATCGTAAAATAAATCATAATTCTGCTTATTAGTTAACCATTGCTCATATTTAAGCTCTGTATTTATAATAAACTCTTTTCTTATCGATTTAATTTTATTACCATTTATGCGATAAATAAACGGCAATAATCCTGCCTTTTTGAATACTATCTTAAAAACAGGAAGGTTACAGTCTACTCCACTAGCAATTATTTGTAAGGGTGAAAAATTGATAAAATATGTATTAGATACGTCATTATTCCTTGCCCAAGCCCATCCTTCATAAGGTATTGGCTCAACTATTGCATCGTCTGGAAAAGTTAAAAGAATTGATGTAATCTGCGGTGAATTAACATTATCCTGCGTTAATAAGAATCGCAACGTTACAGGTGTATTATAATTTATTGGCACAATAGACGGTATCTCTATATTAGAATCATTTATAGGAACCTTCTTGCCAGTTTCCCATAATGAGAGATAGATTTTTTTAGAATAAATCTTATTAGCAAAATATTCATTTATTTGAATGCAAAGCCAGAAAGTAGATAGTATCGTTATTAGTATAGTTATAATGGGATGGCGTTTTGAAAATTCGCCTATATAGGTATTTATCTGGGTAATATTAATATTTAGGTTACTAGATTGTGTTCGTTTCGTGGTTTGTTTTTTTCCGCGTTCTTGCATATAAAAAATAGAGTTGCCTTAGATTTTTACAACTTATACTCCATTAATGCTCCTTAGCAAATTTGACTAATTATAACACTTCTTAAGCCTCATTTCATATCATTTATACAATAATGTCATTTAAAAATTAAAAGTGCACAGGTTTTAAAAGGGTTTAAAGTTTAAAAG